>JAJXSV010000006.1 GCA_021784375.1 Actinomycetes bacterium
CGATCTCAGGGGCGCAGGGGCGCATCATCGAGACCCTCGAGGGCTCCCCCACCGCGGCCACTGCTGCGGCGCAACTCGACATCGAGGTGGGTCAGGTCGCGAACTCGCTGGTGTTCGATGCCGACGGCGAGCCCCTGCTGGTGCTCACCTCGGGCCAGCACAGGGCCGACCTCAGGCGACTCGCCGAGTTCATCGACGCCAAGCACATCCACCGCCCCAATGCCGATTTCGTGCGCCTTCACACCAGCCAGCCGATCGGCGGGGTCGCGCCGGTCGGTCATCCTCGGCCGCTGCGCACCATCGTCGACACGCAGTTGGATGCCTGGCCCGTGGTCTGGGCGGCCGGCGGTCACCCCCACTACGTCTTCCCGACCTCCTACGACGAGCTCCTGCGCATCACGAACGGAACCCCCTTCGACGTCGGCGTCAAGGGCTGAGACGCGCCGCATTCCCCTACAGGTCAGGGGCCGTCGTCGGAGGTGCGCCACCATCGGTCACACCGAGCTGACGCCCGATCTCCTGGCCCTCACCACGGGCGTGGTTGCCACCCCGATCCTCGTACGGTCGGCACCCTGACGAGCACGGACGCCATCAGGGGAACTGCGTGAGCAACTCGCTCAGGGCGCGGATGCGCGTGGTCCCGGGTATCGGATCCATGGCGCCGCTGCGATCGAGGTGGATGGCGTGCAGACCCGCGTCCCGCGCTCCGCAGGCGTCGGCCACCGCGTCGTCGCCCACGTATGCGACCTCTGCGGCCCCCAGCGCGAGCGCCGAGCAGAGCGCTTCAAATGCGCGTCGGTCCGGCTTGAAGGCGGGCAGTTCGCTCGTCGCCAGCAGGTGCTCGACGACCCCGAGGGCTCCGATCGCCTCGAGCTTCGCGCGCTGCTGTGCGGTATGGCCGTTCGTCAACACCGCGATGGCGTAGCCGCGCTCTGCGAGTGCTGTGAGCGTCGGCACCGCATCTGCGAATCCCGCCCAGTTCGCCCGGTAGTGCGCGAGGAACTGCGCGAAGATCGCATCGACGTCGTCCTCCACATAGGCGACCCCGAGGAACGGGAGGAAGTCGCGGACACGTCGGCGCCGCTGCTCCAGCAGGTCCACCTCCCCTGCCGCGTACTCCCCGAAGCGCCGGTCCTCGATGACGAACCACTGCGCCTCGGCGTCAGGGTGGTCAACCCAGCCGTTGGCCGCGATCCACGCACGCACGGCCGCGCGTGCGGCGCGCTCGTGGTCGAAGAGGGTCCCGTCGAGGTCGAAGGCGATCGCACGCACGCCCGAAGTATGCACGGTCCGCGACGTCGAAGCCGGCGCCGTCAGCGCTCCGCGATGAGGCCGAAGTGGTAAGGGCTCGCCTGCGAGAGGTCCACGACACGCACCGCGCGGAATCCCGCCTGGGTGATCCACTGTGTGCACTGCGCGGCAGTGGGGCGTATCTCCAACGACGGTCCCCGCGGCGTCGGGATGTCACTGCGCCAGTGGATCACGAGCAGTCGGCCATCGACCTCCAGCACACGGAGGGCCTCATCCAGGAGCGCGAGTGGGACCTCGATGTGCAACAGGTTGAAGATGAGCGCGCGGGACTGCGAGGCGGCCGACAGGCCGGTGCCCTCTGCGATGAAATCCCTGACCGACGCCCTGACGTTGTCGAGTCCCGCATCCTCGGCCCGCTGGCACGTCCGCGCGACCATTGCGGGATCGATGTCGAAGGTCGAGACCATGCCGCGCGATCGAGCCGCCTCCGCCAATGTGAATGTCCCGTAGCCGCAACCGAACTCGACGGCGTCACCGGCGAGCGACTCCCCGGGGAGCAGGGCCTGCAGGACCGCCGCGGCGTCGAAGAAGCCCTCCCAGTAGGCCTCCTCCGGCATCCCGCTCTCTCGGCCCTTCACCGGGCCGCGCCCACGTATGCGGCGAGGTGCTGACCGGTCAGCGTCGCTCGACGCGCGACCAACTCCGCCGGGGTGCCCTCGAACACGATGTTCCCGCCTTCGTGGCCGGCGCCGGGTCCCAGGTCGATGATCCAATCTGCATGGGCCATGACGGCTTGGTGGTGCTCGACGACGAGCACCGACTTCCCGGCGTCGACCAGGCGATCCAGCAGGCCGAGCAGTTGCGCCACGTCTGCCAGGTGCAGGCCCGCGGTGGGCTCGTCCAGCACGTAGATGCCGCCCCTCTCGCCCATCTGCATGGCCAGCTTCAGGCGTTGGCGCTCGCCCCCGGACAGGGTGGTGAGCTGCTGACCGATCGTGAGGTAGCCAAGTCCGACGTCCGCCATTCGCGACAACACCGTCAGGGCCGCCGGGGTGCTCGACTCCCCGCTGCCGAAGTAGTCCTGGGCCTCCACCACCGACATCTCCAACACCTCGCTGATGTTGCGGCCGGCGAGCAGGTACTGCAGCACGGAGGGTTGGAATCCCTTGCCCTCGCACTCCTCGCAGGTGGTGGTGACCGTGGCCATGAAGCCGAGGTCCGTGTCGATGACGCCCGCACCGTTGCACGAGGGGCATGCGCCTTCGGAGTTCGCGCTGAAGAGTGCCGGCTTCACCCCGTTCGCCTTGGCGAAGGCCTTGCGGATGTGGTCGAGGAGACCGGTGTACGTCGCCGGATTGCTTCGTCGTGAACCGCGGATGGCCGTCTGGTCGATGGAGACGACGTCCGCGTCCTTCGGCATGGAGCCGTACACCAGCGAGCTCTTGCCTGATCCAGCCACCCCCGTGATCACCACCATGACCCCGAGCGGGATGTCGACATCCACGTTCCGCAGGTTGTTCGTGCTCGCGCCACGGATGGCCAGCGTGCCCGTGGGTCTCCGCGTCTGCTGCTTGAGCTTGACGCGGTCATCCAGGTGGCGACCGGTGAGTGTGCCGCTACCGCGCAGGCCAGCGACGCTGCCCTCGAAGCAGATGGTTCCGCCGGCGGCACCCGCACCCGGGCCGAGGTCGACGACATGGTCCGCGATGGCGATCACCTCCGGCTTGTGTTCGACGACGAGGACCGTGTTCCCCTTGTCGCGCAAGCGCAACAGCAGTTCGTTCATGCGCTGGATGTCATGCGGGTGCAGGCCGATGGTCGGCTCATCGAACACGTAGGTGACATCGGTCAGTGACGAGCCGAGGTGGCGGATCATCCTCGTGCGCTGGGCCTCACCACCGGAGAGGGTGCCGGATGTCCGATCGAGCGACAGGTAGCCGAGACCGATCTCGTCGAATCCCTCCAGCATGTGCAGGAGGCTGCCGAGCAGGGGCGCCACCGCGGGCTCATCCCGTTCGCGCACCCACGCGGCCAGGTCGCTGATCTGCATCGCGCAGGCCTCCGCGATGTTGATGCCGGCGATCCTCGACGAACGAGCGGCTTCGCTCAGGCGGGTGCCCTGACATCCGGGACAGACGGCGAAGGTGACGGCTCGGTCGACGAACGCGCGCACGTGCGGGAGCATGGCGTCGCGATCCTTCGAGAGCATCGACTTCCGGATCTTCAGCACCAGGCCCTCGTAGGTGAGGTTGATGCCGTCGACCTTGATGCGGGTGGGCTCGCGGTACAGGAAGTCGTGCAACTCCCGCTTCGTGTACCTGCCGATGGGCTTGTCGGGGTCGAGGAAGCCCGAACCCATGAAGATCCGACCGAACCAGCCGTCCTTGCTGTAGCCGGGCACCCTGATCGCGCCCTCCGCCAGCGACTTCGTCGCGTCGTACAACTGCGTGTGGTCCATGTCCGTGATGCGCCCCATGCCCTCACAACGCGGGCACATGCCGCCCGTGCGCGTGAACGTCACCGCCTCGGAGGTCCGGCTCCCCTTCTGCACCGTGATGCGCCCGCTTGCGCTGACCGAGGGGACGTTGAAGGAGTAGGCATTCGGTGTGCCGATATGCGGCGTGCCCAGGCGGCTGAAGAGCAGGCGCAGCATGGCGTTGGCGTCGGTGACCGTGCCCACGGTGGAGCGCGAGTTCGCGCCCAGGCGCTCCTGGTCGACGATGATCGCGGTGGTGATGCCCTCGAGCAGGTCGACGTCCGGCCTGGCCAACGCCGGCATGAAGCCCTGGACGAAGCTGCTGTACGTCTCGTTGATCATGCGCTGGGACTCCGCGGCGACGGTGTCGAACACGAGTGAGCTCTTGCCCGAGCCCGACACCCCGGTGAAGACGGTGAGGCGCCGCTTGGGGATGCTGACGTTGACGTCCTTCAGGTTGTTCTCGCGCGCTCCCTGCACGCGGATCATGTCGTGCGTATCTGCCACGGCCGGCTGCGACGATCGTTGACCCCGGTTGCCTGGCATGGTGCGTCTCCCTTGAATCCGTGCAGCGAGCGCATGCCGCGCCGTGCGAACTACGCGGACTTGCGGCTGCGCTTGTCTTCGTACATGGCCCGGTCCGCCAGCGTCAACGCATCGTAGAAGGCGGCATCGACCGGCCAGTCGGCGATCCCCGCCGACCAGTCCACATCGGTCTCCGCGCGCAGGCGTGCGAGGAAGGCCCGAGCGCCGTCCTCGTCTGCCTTCATGAGGATGAATGAGAACTCGTCGCCGCCCAGACGGACCCGCACGTCGTCCTGGCGCGCAACGCGATTCGCGGCATCGGCGAAGCCCAGGATGAGGGCGTCCCCAGCAGCATGGCCGAGGCTGTCGTTGACCGTCTTCAGGCCGTCGAGGTCCACGACCACGACCGCTCGCGGCAGCACCGTGCGCCCCGCACGCGCGCCCAGTTCGAGGAACTCGCCCAGCCCGTGCCGATTGAGGAATCCCGTCATCGAATCACGCGTGGCCATGCGATCGTGTGACCTGCGAAGGGCGTGCAGGCCCACGGCGATGGTGCCGCAGAGGACGGTCAGGAAGTACCACGGAAGGAGCATGGTGCGCTCATCACGATGGAGCATGATCACGCTGAGGAAGCCGAGCGACGAGCCGGCGACCACGATGAGCACATCCACCCAGCGCGGGAACCAGTAGGCCACGTAGAGGACCGGCACAAGCAGTGACAGCGCCGTCGTGAGCATGCCCACGGGACTGGGCGTCCCGGCGATGGCCCAGAGGACGCCGGCGACATCGAAGGCCACGAGCGCCTTGATGATCGCCAGGGTGATGTGATCGCCCCAGCACACGATGCCCAGCACCACGACTGCCTCCGCCAGGCCGCCGACGAACCACCAGTCGATCGTGCTCAGGTCACGGTCGAACATGGGACCCAACGCTGCGACGTTCACCAGATTCAGGAATTGCCAGACGACCAGGGTCAACACCGGTCCGGACAGCGACTGGACTCGGCGAAGCAGGGGTTGGGGCAGCTGCGCCACCCGCAGGACGATACTCGTCAGGCGCCCCGGATTCCGTGAAGCCACGGCGGGGGACGACGAGCGGTTCCCCACCCGGCGATGATGCGACGTGCGCCCCGCCGCATGCGGGCATGCCATCGGTACGCGAGAATCCGCCCGTGACCGCCCCGACACATGATGAACCCGACCAGGCAAGGCACTCCCCCTTCGACGACCTCCTCGCCATCCTCACGGGCACCGTCGTGGCTTCGTCCGGTCTCTTCCTGTTGAAGTCCGGCGGTGTGGTCACCGGAGGTACAGCGGGCCTCTCGCTGCTCCTGAGCTATGCGACGCAGCAGTCATTCGCCCTCGTGTTCATCCTCGTGAACACACCGTTCTTCGCACTCGCGATCTGGAAGAAGGGCCTGACGTTCACCTTGCGCACAGCGGCCTCGGTGGTCATCGTCTCGGGACTGTCGCATGTGCACGCGACCGTCTTCGGGGCGCTGCACCTGGCACCGCTGTATGCAGCCGTGGTGGGGAACCTGCTCACCGCGGTCGGTCTGCTCATCCTCTTCCGGCATCGCTCGAGCCTGGGCGGCTTCAACATCATCGCCCTGCTCGCGCAGGAACGACTGGGCTGGCGGGCCGGCTACGTGCAACTGGCGCTCGACGGCGTCATCGTGCTCTCCGCGCTGGCCGTCGTCCCCGCGAGCGGCGTCGCACTGTCGGCGCTGGGCGCGCTCATCCTCAACGTGAGCCTGGCCAGGAACCACCGGCCCGGCCGCTACATCGGCTACTGACCCTCCCGGCGCTTCGATCCCGATCGCGCGCAGTCCCGCGGTCGGCAGGCGCGCCTCCAGCCATGGGAGGATGCATCAATGACCTCGTCGAGCCCCAGCCCGCGCCGCGAGATCGCAGCCCTCGCCATCCCCGTGTCCCTCGAGATGGTCGTGGCCCTCGTGATGAACTTCATCAACCAGATCGTGGTCGGCGGTCTGGGCAGTACCGCCATCGCAGCCGTGGGCTTCACGAACTCCATCACCTTCATCGCGATGATCACCTTCGGCTCGATCGGTGGGTCCGTGAGCATCATGGCCGCCCGCGCCCACGGCGGCGGACGCCTGCACGAACTCAACGCGGTGGTGCACGTGGCACTCATCGTCGGCACGCTGACCTCGGCCCTCTTCATCGCCGTCCCGGTGCTCTTCCCAGCCGGGGTCCTGCATGCTGCAGGCGGTTCGGCCTCGGTGGTGCACACCGGCGCGGCCTACCTGCGCATCTCCGCCCTCGCCCTGCTGCCCAATGTCGCGTCACGGGTCCTCTCAGGTGTCATGCGCTCGACCGGTCATACCCGTGGGCCGCTGATCGCCACCACGGTCACCACGGTCCTGAACACCATGCTCGCGTACGCGTTCGTGTACGGGGTCGGACCGGCCCCGAAGCTGGGCGTGGCCGGGGCCGCCGCTGCCTCCTTGGTGGCGGCCACCCTGAACCTCGTGATCCTCGCCGGGATGTCCTACGGGACGGACCGGATCATCGCCTGGGAGGCGCCCCGCACGATCCGCGCATGGTGGGACGTGGCCAAGCCGCTCTTCGTCTTCGCAGCGCCGTTGGCCCTGACGGAACTCGTCTGGTCACTCGGCGGCTACCTGTACAACGTGATCTTCCAGCGCCTGGGCGACGAGGCGCTCGCTGCGGCGCAGATCGTCGGCACCCTGGAAGCGGTCTTCATCCTGGCCAGCTTCGGCCTCATGACCGCCGCGACGACATTGATCGGTCGCTCCATCGGACAGGGCGATGCCCGGGCCGCCCGGGAGTGGGTGCGCAGGCTGCGCAAGACCGCGTACGTGACCGCGATCGTCTTCGGCGGCCTCTACTGGGCATCCACCGTCACACTCGGTGCGCTGTTCCCGAATGTGTCCGAGCACGTCCTGCACCTGGCCTTCATCGGCATCGGCATCAACGCCGCGTTCCAATGGATCAAGGTCCAGAACATGGTGATCGGAAGCGGCGTGCTTCCGAGCGGCAGCGACCTCAAGGCGGTCGTCGCAGGCGACTCCGCCGGCGTGATCCTCGCCGGCCTGCCCAGCGCCGTGCTGCTGGGCCTCTTCACGACACTGGGTTTCGTCGGTGTGGCAATCGGACGCATCGCCGAGGAGATCGTGAAGTTCGGCATCTTCCGACACCGTATGCGCCGCATCGACTGGGACGGACTGGCCAGGGAGCACGGGTCCGGCGGCGGCATCTGAGTCCGGAACGGGGGCCAGGGCGCCGACCTGTGCCACGCTAGCGGCCACTGCGCTCGCGCACCGGCGAGACGTCATCACGGAGGCCGAGCTTGCACGAGCAGCGAACACCCGCGCAGGAGCAGATCGCCGACCTGCTGAGCACTGCCCGATCGTCACTGGGCCTGAGCATGGCCTTCCTGTCGCGTCTCGAAGGCGACACGCAGTACCTCGAGGTCATGGAGTCGTCGTTCCCCCTGCTGTTCAGGGACGGTCAGACGCAGGCGCGTGAGACCAGCCTGTGCCAGTACATCCTCGATGGCAGGCTCCCTGCGGTCATCCCCGATCTGCGCGCGTTCCCCGAGGGGATGAAGTTGCCGTCGGCCCGCGTGCCACGCCTGCGCAGTTACGTCTCGGTGCCCGTGGTCCTCAGTGACGGCACGCTGTACGGAACCTTCTGTGCAGCCGGCCTGCGTGCGGATCGCGAACTCCAGGAGCGCGACCGGGCGCTGCTCACCGTGCTCGCGCATGCCGCATCGCTCATCATCGAGCCCGGTTTCCGCGAGCAACAGCGGCGGGAGACGGTCGAGGCCCGGATGCTCCCGATCCTCGGTGCCGGCGGGCCCACGATCGTGTTCCAGCCGATCGTCGACCTGCACTCGTTGCAGCCGGTCGGGGCCGAGGCGCTCAGCCGGTTCCCCAGCGCATGGGAGATGGCACCGGATGCCGCCTTCCACGACGCCCACAGCATCGGGATCGGCTTCGAACTGGAGATGCTCGCGCTGGAACGCGCGGAACTGCAGTCCCGTGACTTCCGGGGCTATGTGGGCATGAATGCCTCGCCGCGACTGCTGCTGCAGCCGCCCTACCTCGCGCGCCTGATGCGGCTCCCCCTGCACCGTGTGCTGCTCGAACTCTCCGAGCACGAGGCCGTCGACGACTACGACCAGCTGATGTCGATCATCGAACCGCTGCGGGAGCGCGGCATGCGCCTCGGTATCGATGACGTCGGCGCCGGCTTCTCCTCATTGCGCCACATCGTGCTCACGCGACCGGATGTCATCAAGCTCGATCGCTCGATCGTCGCCGGGGCCGCTCACAGCCACGTGCTGCTCACGCTGGCGCAATCGCTGGTGCACCTTGCCCATGAGATCGGAGCCAAGACGGTGGCGGAGGGCATCGAGGAGCAGGAGGACGCCGACTGCCTGCGTGACATCGGCGTGGAACTCGGCCAGGGCTGGCTGTTCGGCCGCCCGACCGGCTTCGATGCCTGGCCGAAGTCAGGCGCGCAGACCCTCGGCGTCACCGAATGACCAGAGGTCCAGCGCATCGAGATCGATGGCCTGCACGCCGTGCGCCGCGAGTGCGCCCGCGATCTGCGCTCGATGCTCCGTCGCGTGATGGATGGCCTGCGTGACCAGCGTCGAGCGGGCGCGCGTGAAGGTCTGTCCTTCGCGCACGTAGGTGCACGTCCCATCGGGAAGGGCAGCCTGCACGCGCAAGCGCGCGTCGTAGTCGGCACACAGGCTGCCGATGGCACGCACTTCGGCGGCGTTCGTCGGTGAAGCGGGCCGCAGCGGGGCCGCAACGCCCTCGAGACGCGTCGCGTAGATCCCCGCAGCCCCGACGTAGTGGGCGAGGATCCTGCCCGCACCCCAGGCATCGGAGCCCGGTGCGGCGAACTCGAGGGCCGCGTCGGGAAGCGCGGCAACCGCGTCGATGAGGAGCGAGTCCGCCCACGCCAGATGGCGGAAGAGGCGGTCAATGATCGGGTCCGGGCTCACAGCGGTCATGCCGGTGAGCGTAAACCCAGCGCTCGGGCAAGGAGATGGCACCACCTCGGCAAGCTGCCCGAGGTGGTGCCACGGCTGGGGGCGCGGGAGACGACCCGGATCAGCGACTCGCGGCGCGACCGCGGCCACCATCGTTGCGCGGCCGCCCCGACCCACCGTTGCGCGAACGGCGCGGTGCGGCAGCGCTGTTGCGCGAACGACCGGCGACCGAGCGTGACGACGGACGCGGCGCCTCCTCGGCACGGATCACGGGCGCCACGTGCGCGGCGCGCTCCCCACGCAGCGCGACGATCTCCGCCGCGTTCACCTGCACCGACGTGGTGATCGGCTTGATGCCTGCTTGGCGCGTGAGCGCACCCACCTCCGCCAGTTGTGCACGTGTCGCGATGGTGACGACGCTCCCCGCCGCGCCGGCTCGGGCGGTGCGCCCGGAGCGATGCAGGTACGCCTTGTGCTCGGCCGGCGGGTCGACGTGCACGACGAGTGCCACATCGTCCACGTGGATGCCGCGTGCGGCGATGTCGGTGGCGACGAGCACCCTGGTGGTGCCGTCCTTGAACTGGGCGAGATTGCGGTCACGCGCCGCTTGCGAGAGGTTCCCATGCAGGTCGACGGCCGGGATCCCCTGCAACGTCAACTGCTTCGCCAACTTCTTCGCCTGGTGCTTGGTGCGCGTGAAGAGGACGGAGCGCTCGAGGCCAGCCGCCAGTTCCGTCACGACCGCGCTCTTGTCCGCCTCGGTTACCGTGAAGACGTGGTGCGTCATCTGGGAGACGGGCGCCTCCACCGGATCGACCGAGTGCGTGACCGGGTTCCGCAGGTAGCGACGCACGAGCACGTCGACTCCGCCGTCCAGGGTCGCCGAGAACAGCAGGCGCTGCCGGCCCTGTGGTGTGCGGTCGAGCAGTCGCTTGACGCCGGGCAGGAAGCCGAGGTCCGCCATGTGATCCGCTTCATCGAGCACCGTGATGTCGATGGCGTCGAGGTGGCAATGGTGTTGGGCCACAAGGTCCTCCAGGCGCCCAGGGCAGGCGACCAGGATGTCTACGCCGGCGCGCAGCGCGGCCACCTGGCGGGCTTGGCTGACGCCACCGAACACGGTGCTGGCCCGGAGACCGGCAACCTTTGCGAGCGGCTCGATGACGGCGAGCACCTGGTTGGCGAGTTCCCGGGTGGGGACGAGCACCAGCCCGCGGGGGTGCCCGGCGGTGCTGCGAGCCCCACTGAGCCGGGCCACGAGCGGGATGGCGAAGGCCAGGGTCTTGCCCGAGCCGGTTCGTCCGCGTCCCAGGACGTCACGCGACGCCAGGCTGTCGGGCAGGGTGGCGGTCTGGATGGGGAAGGGACTGGTGATGCCTGCGGCCTGCAAGCTGGCAGCCAGGTCCGCGGGCACGCCCAATGCGGTGAAACTGGCAGCGTGCAGCGTGGATGAAGGGGAAACGGGAGTCAAGGGATCCTCGAAGACGGTATCGGTGGGCCCAACGGGGCAACCGGGTGCGCGGGGGTGTCCGCGGCGATCGGCGCCATGCGTCGGCACCCTCCGGGCCCGACGGGACGTCGGCCACGGAACGACCGCGGGCACAGGGCCTCGCGGTTACGGACAGTGTGACACAGGTGTGGCGCAGAACGAAACGCGCCCGCGTCCCGCACGGGGGGTCCGGCGTCAGCTACGCACCTGCGGTCGCGCGTTCCATGGCCGCGATGTCGAACTTGCGCATCTGCAGCATGGCCGCCATGGCGCGCTGACCGGCCTCGCCAGGGGCCCCCAGGAACTCGCCGAGACGCGATGGCGTCACCTGCCAACTCACCCCGAAGCGGTCCTTGCACCATCCGCACATGCCCTCCTCGCCACCGTCGGCGATGAGCGCAGCCCAGGTGCGATCGATCTCCTCCTGCGTGTCGCAGGACACCTGGAAGGACACGGCTTCGCTGTGTGTGAAGTACGGGCCACCGTTCAGGGCCGCGAAGGGTCGACCGAACAACTCGAATTCCGAGACCATCACGGTTCCGGCGGGTTTGGGCGCGCCCTCCCCGTAGTGCGACTCGGACTTCATGCGCGAGTCGGGGAACAGCGAGACGTAGAACGCCGCCGCTTCGTGCGCCTGGTCGTCGAACCAGAGGAACGTTGTCACGCCGTGGATGCCCATGAATCCATGCTAGGGGTGCTCTCACTCCCGGGGCTGGGCCAGTCCCTGCACCACTTCCACGTTCGGCAGCTTGAGCAACTGCTGCGGATCGAGCAGGAGCTTGCTCGATCGGTTGCCGCCACCCATCACCACGCGCGTCTGGGCCATGACCGCCCCATCGACATAGACCTGCTCACGTTCGATGCCGATCGCAGTGACCCCACCGATGCGCATACCCGTCCGCTCCACGGTGACGTCTGCGTCGGCGAACGAGAGCCGCTTGGTCCCCAGCAATCCGGCCACTGCCCGATTGACGTCCAGGCGGGTCGTGCCGAGGACCACGCAGACGGCAAAGCGTTGGGGTTCCACCTTCTTGCTGGCGACGAGGATGGTGTTCGCCGCCTGTTCCAAGGTGAACCCGTAGTGCGCGCAGAAGGACGCGGTGTCCGCGAGGTCGGGGTCACATGCGAGCACCTCGCATTCGATGTCGTGCAGCAGCACCGAGTCACGCACTTGCGCGGAGAGGATGCCCAGGTCGGCCATGTTCGACGCCCCTCTCGTGTGGGCCCAGCCTAGGCAGGCGCTGCCTGGTTGACGCGAGCCGAACCCGGTGAGGGAGGGATCCGGGAAGGCGCGGGATTACCTTGACGGCATGGTGACACGCCGGCAGTTCCTGCTTGCCGCCCTCGGTGGGTCGGTCGGGCTGACCCAGTCATGGCCGCCGCCCACCTTGGCCGCGACAGGTGCGTCCCTGCCCTCGCCGGTGCCCTGGCGTCCGCATGTCGGCGATGTGGATCCGGCGGTGAAGCTCCAGGCAGCCCGGTTGGTCGAAGCGGTGGGGAACTGGGGACGTCCCGGTGCGATGCGCACGGGTGCTGGCGACCTGGCGGCGGCGCACGCACGCGCTGCAGCCGCCGGTTTCGACCCGGCGCTCGTGGCCGCGCTCGCGTCCCTGCTCGGCAGCGGCACCCGCCAGGTCGTGCGCGTGCGCATGGCGCAGTACGGCGGGATCCTCGAGCGCGCCGCGAGTGTGCTGGTCGTCGTGGATTCATGGCGGGCCAATGCGGACGGCACGGTGTCCGCGGGCGGGATCACCCTCGATGTGCGACTGGTGCGCGCGACTCCCCGGTGGCAGGTCGTCGACGTCCGACCCGCCAGGCCCCTGCCCGCCCTGGCCAGGCCGTCGAAGCTCGCGGAGCACGTCATCAGCGACGACCGCATCCGCCTCCCCCACTCGGCGCGAGCGGATGTCCTGGGCGGTGGGGTGCACGGGTCAGTGCTCCGCCTCCTACGCGACCTGTCACGTGCCCACATCGTCGATGTGAGCGTGCTGCGCTCGGGTCATCCCATCCACGTGTTCGGCACCGATCGCCTCAGTGACCACCCCCGCGGGCGGGCGGTCGACGTGTGGGCGCTCGACGGCAAGCCGCTCGCACTTCCGGCCAACCACGGCTTGGCTGCGGAGGGCATGCGCTTCGCGGTGGCCCACGGTGCATACAACGTCGGCGGACCGATGCTGCTGCCCGGTTCGCGGTTCTTCAGTGATCGCACCCACCAGGACCACATCCACCTCGGATTCGCGGTGTAGTCACTCCGCCCGCACGACTGCGGTGCGGGCCCAGGGGCTATCCTCGCGCCGTGCCCAAAGGTGACAGCCTCTTCCTCAGCATCAACCAGTTCGCCATCGATACGCCGTGGCTGCACACGCCGGCCGCGCTGTATGCGAAGTACGGGGTCCTGCTGTTCGCCCTGCTCCTCGTCATCGCCTGGTGGCGCGGACGCAGGATGGGGAACCGGACGGTCGCGGCCGCCCTGCTCGCGCCAGTCGGCACCGTCGTCGCCTTCGGCGTCCAGCAACTCATCGTCATGCTGGTGAGTGAGCCGCGCCCGTACGCCGTGCACCCGAACGCACTGGTGCTCGTCGCGAAGACCAGTGATCCGTCGTTCCCGAGCGATCATGCCTGCGTCACCGCTGCCGTGGCCGTGGGCCTGCTCTTCGCGAACCGCCGGCTCGGCTACCTGGCGGCTGCCGGTGCGCTGCTCATGGCGGCCGCCCGGCTCTACGTCGGCGCGCACTGGCCCATCGACGTGGTGGCCGGCCTGATCGTCGGCAGCCTGGTGGCCTGGGGTCTGACGTTCGCGCTCCGCGGCCCGGCCACCCGCCTGGTGGCCCGCCTCGGCGAGACCGCGCTGCGCCCGCTCGTCGCCGCTGCCTGAACCGGCAGCCGCGCAGCCGCACGGCCGTCTACATTCGCATCATGCGCATCGACTACGAACTCGACGACCAGGACAGCCCGGTGGGCCGGGCCGTCTCCCTGGCAGGCCCCGCACGCCTGCCGGATCGCGATATGGCCCTCCAGGGCGCCTACTGCCGACTGGAGCCACTCGATGCGGAGGCCCACGGCGCCGACCTCTGGGAGGCCTTCAGCGATGACCCGTCAGGCCGCACCTGGACCTATCTCGGCATCGGCCCCTTCGACAGCTTCCAGGACTTCCGTGAGCACCTGGCGCAATCGGCAGCCGCTTTCGATCCCTTCTTCTACGCCATCATCGACCGGGCCACCGGTCGGGCTGCCGGCTACGCGTCCTACCTGCGCATCGATCCCGGTGCCCGCAGCATCGAGGTCGGCTGGATCACCTACTCGCCGCGCCTCCAGCGCAGCCGGGTGGCCACGGACACCATGTTCGTCATGATGAGGAACGCCTTCGAGACCGGGTACCGGCGCTACGAGTGGAAGTGCAACGCCCTCAACGCCCCCTCCATCTCAGCGGCGCACCGGCTCGGCTTCTCCTTCGAGGGGCTGTTCCGGCAGGCCCTGGTGGTCAAGGGGCGGAACCGGGACACCGCCTGGTTCTCCGTCATCGACCGCGACTGGCCGCAGCTGCGCGTCGCCTTCGAGCAGTGGCTCGCGCACGACAACTTCGACGCCGCCGGGGTGCAGCACATGCGACTCAGTGAACTCACGGCGCCAGTGGTGGCGGCCCGTTGGCCCTCGCTCACCATCGACGCGACCGTGGCGGACTGACGACGGCGGAGCCGGGCGAACCCGGAATGGGTCCGGGGAGTCCCGGGCCGAAAGACCCGCCCGACTGCGTAACCGACGCACACCGACCCCGTAACAATCCAGAAACGCGGCCGTGTAAGGGTTCTCCCATGCGCCAGCCAGGCGCCCCCCGTCCGATGCGAGGAGCAGACATGTTCAACAGCGCACACGAGGTCGCGGAGTTCATCAAGAACGAAGGCGTCAAGTTCATCGACGTCCGCTTCTGCGATCTCCCCGGCGTCATGCAGCACTTCAACATCCCGGCCAAGACCTTCGATGAGAAGGTGTTCGAAGACGGCCTCATGTTCGACGGATCCTCGATCCGCGGCTTCCAGGCCATCAATGAGTCCGACATGAAGTTGCTGCCGGACATCGCGTCAGCCTTCGTCGACCCCTTCCGCGTCGAGAAGACCCTCGTGGTCAACTTCTCCGTGGTCGACCCCTACACCCACGCGCCCTACAGCCGCGACCCCCGTGGCGTCGCAGGCAAGGCTGAGGCCTACCTCAAGGCCACCGGGATCGCCGACACCGTCTACTTCGGACCGGAGGCGGAGTTCTACGTCTTCGACGAGGTCAACTTCCAGACCGGCCCCAACTCGGCGCACCACTACATCGATTCCATCGAAGGTGCCTGGAACCGCGGCGCCGACGCCAACGCGGACGGCACGCCGAACCGCGGGTACAAGACGGCCTACAAGGGCGGCTACTTCCCGGTGCCGCCGGTCGACCACTTCGCTGACCTGCGCGACGAGATGACGCTCACCCTGGCCGCCGTCGGCCTCGACGTCGAGCGCGCCCACCACGAGGTCGGCACCGCCGGGCAGATGGAGATCAACTACACGTTCAACACGCTGCAGCACGCGGCGGACGAAGTGATGCTGTTCAAGTACGTCATCAAGAACGTGGCCTGGCAGGCCGGCCACACCGCCACCTTCATGCCGAAGCCGCTGTTCCAGGACAACGGCTCGGGCATGCACTGCCACCAGTCGCTGTGGAAGGACGGCAAGCCGCTGTTCTACGACGAGAACGGCTACGGCGGCCTGTCCGACCTCGCGCGCTGGTACATCGGCGGACTGCTGCACCACGCACCGTCGCTGCTGGCCTGGACGAACCCCTCGGTGAACTCCTTCCACCGCCTGGTGCCCGGCTACGAGGCACCGGTCAACCTCGTGTACTCGGCTCGCAACCGCTCCGCCTGCATCCGTATCCCCGTCACGGGAACCAACCCCAAGGCCAAGCGCATCGAGTTCCGCGTCCCGGACCCGTCGTCGAACCCCTACCTGGCGTTCGCGGCCATGCTGATGGCCGGCCTTGACGGCATCAAGAACAAGATCGAGCCGCCGGCACCGGTCGACAAGGACCTCTACGAGCTCCCCGCCGAGGAGGCCCTGGCCATCCCGCAGGTCCCCGGTTCGCTGAGCGCCTGCCTGGACGCGCTCGAGGCCGACCAGGCCTACCTGCTCGAAGGCGGCGTCTTCACCCAGGACCTCATCGACACCTGGATCGCCACCAAGCGCAAGGAAGTCGATTACGTGCAGCTGCGCCCGCACCCCGCGGAGTTCGAGCTCTACTACGACCTCTGACCGGCACGTCTACGACGAAACCCCCTGCATTCGCAGGGGGTTTCGTCGTAGAGCGATGAATGCGGAGGCCCCGGCCTGGCGCTCGGTCGACGGCCCTCGGATCAGGAGATGACGGTCAGCGTCGCCTTGATGTTGGGGTTCTCAGCAGTCGTCATCACGTAGACACCGGGCTTGGACGGCGCGAGGAAGGCCGAGATGTCATTGGCCGGGACGAGCACCGAGATGCCCTGCGAGGCGATGACCAGCGTGTGTGCAACGGTGTCGGTGTTGCGCAGGGTCACCGTGAGCCCGGCTCGGATGACGAGATCGTTCATGAGGTCCCCGGCGAAGCGCACCAGCGGATCCCGCGAGGGAACCGGCGTGGAAGCAGTCGGCTTGGGGGATGCAGCAGGCTTCGGCTTGTGCTTGGCCGGCGCCGACTTGCGCGGCTTGCAGGCAACCCGTCGGCCGTTGAGAAGCATGGTCGCCTTGCCCTTCACGACCACCACCCGGTGCGAGTTCAGGCAGGGCCGCAGGGTGGCTGCCGATGCACCTGACATCGACGTGGTGACAAGCAACAGCGCGGCGCCTGCGCCGGCCAGCAATGGGACATTTCGGCGCATGCCGACCTCCTGCAGTTCCAAGCACCGCCTGATCATGCGGTCGTCCTAGGGTATGCGGAACGTGCAGTGGGTTCGGAATCACAAGGCCGCTCACGCTGCGGCCATGACGAACATCACGCAACGCCTGCCCCGCATTCAGGGCGAAGGTCCCGGTACGGACCAGCCATCCAGCCCGCGCCGGACCGGCCACCGCAGGTGCCGCAGCACTGCATCCAGGCAACCGACCGACCACCTGCCTAGGGTGTGGCCATGGCCATCCTGGCAATCGATGCGGGCACTACCGGCGTAACGGCACTCGTCGTGGATGAGCGCTGCACCATCCGCTCACGCGGGTACCGCGAGTTCCCCCAGTCCTTCCCGCGTCCCGGCTGGGTGGAACACGAGCCGGAACGCATCTGGCAGGCGGTGCTGGCCTCCGTCAAGGACGCCCTGGCCGCGGTGGATGAGCAGGTCACGGCCGTGGCGATCACGAACCAGCGGGAGACCGTGGTGGTGTGGGATCGCCGCACCCTGCGGGCGCCGCGGCCGGCCATCGTCTGGCAGGACCGACGGAGTGCCGACATCGTCGACGAGCTGCGTGCCCGGGCCGTCGAGGGGAACCTGCGCGCCACCACCGGACTGGGGCTCGATCCGTACTTCTCCTCCACCAAGCTGCTCTGGCTCAGCCGCAATGAGCCCGCGTTGTGGTCCGAGGTGTGCGCCGGCAGGCTCGTCGTCGGCACCGTCGACTCCTATCTCGTGTCGCGACTGACCAAGGGAAGCGTCCACGTCACGGATGCCACGAACGCATCACGCACACAGCTCCTGGACCTGCGCAGCGCACAGTGGGACGAAGACCTGCTCGAGCTCTTCGATGCACCGCGGCGAGCACTACCCGAGGTGGTGCCGTCGATCGGCGTGGTCGGCATGACCGATCCGGCCGCGTTCCTCGGGCTCACCCTGCCCATCGCGGGCATCGCCGGCGATCAGCAGGCGGCACTGTTCGGCCAGGCCTGCTTCGAGGTCGGCGACACCAAGTGCACCTACGGCACGGGCGCCTTCATCCTCATGAACACCGGCCCCAGGATCTTCGCATCACAACGTGGGTTGCTCACGACGATCGCGCTGCAGGACCACGATGGTCGGCTGACCTACGCCCTCGAGGGCTCCGTCTTCGTGGCAGGCGCTGCCGTCCAGTGGCTGCGCGATGGACTCGGCATCATCGAGACAGCAGGCGATGTGGAGTCGCTCGCCGAGAGCGTCGGGTCGAGCGAGGGCGTCGTGTTCGTCCCCGCACTCACCGGCCTTGGCGCGCCCCATTGGGACCCACATGCGCGTGGCACCATCGTCGGTATCACGCGGGGGACGACGGCCGCACACATCGCCCGCGCCACCCTCGAGTCCATTGCCTTCCAGGTGCAGGACGTCGTCGATGCCATGGCTGCCGACAGTGGTGGTCGCCTCACCAGCCTGCGCGTCGACGGCGGCGCGGCCGCGGACGACCTGCTCCTGCAGTTGCAGGCGGACGCGCTGCAGGCCCGGGTCATCCGAGGAACCGCGCTGGAGATGACGGGCCTGGGGGCCGCATTCCTCGCGGGATTGGCCACTGGCGTCTGGTCGAGTCGCAGCGAGCTGCGCAGGGCCACACGAACGGACCGGGTCTTCGAGCCGAGTGGCCGCACACTGGATCACGGCAACTGGGTCAGGGCCGTCGAGCGAGCGAGGGATTGGGGCACCTGATTCCGCATCGGTTCGGTGCGGGCGCTGCTACGGTGCCGACGTGGCAACGGAAATCGTGATCGTGCGTCATGGCCAGACCGACTGGAACCTAGAGCACCGCATCCAGGGTTCGACGGACATCCCGCTGAACGACACCGGCCTGGCCCAGGCGGCGCACACGCGCGACGCGCTCCGCGACGACCAGTTCGATGCCATCGCCTCCAGCCACCTGCAGCGCGCCGAGTACACGGCCGCCACCATCAATGCCATGCACGGCAAGGCCCATCACGTGGACGAGCGCCTCGCTGAGCGTTCATTCGCGAGTGTCGAGGGCTGGACCGTGGACCAGGTGAAGGCCGCCTTCGACAACTTCGACGCCATCGTCGATGTGGAGTCCTGGCACGAGGTCTCGCAGCGCATGATGGAGGCGCTGAATGACCTCGCCGACGCCTATCCGCAGGGCCGCATCCTGGTCGTCGCGCATGGGAGTTCCATCCGTGCAGTGCTCGGCGCCATCCAGGACATCTCGCCGCGCGAAGTGCCGAGCATGCTCAACTGCAGCATCACCGAACTGCGTCGGGATGACGATGGCAGCTGGCGCATCCAGTCCTTCAACGACAACTCGCACCTGCCGGAATCGCTTCGCACCTGACCACCCCAGTGTGCCTTCGCTGACGGGACCAAGGGCCCGAATCGGCACCTCTCCGCGATTCTTCAATAGGTCAAACGTCCTTATTTCCCACCGCGTTTTGCGTCGCGATGCCAGTTCTGCCCCGATGTGTGACATATCGCACCACAAAGTTGATAACTCAAGGATTTCAAATAACTAGCCTTGCAACTGTAAGAAGTCGGAACGGGAACTCACGAGGAACTCGCACCGACACTGCGCGACTCCGTAGGTGGTACTCATGTCAATCTCAAGAATCTCCCGGATGGTCGGCTCCGCCGTCGTCGTCGCCGCTCTCAGCGTCGGCGTCATGGCCAGCACAGCATCCGCTGCACCGCAGTCGACGAAGAAGATCGTCTGCTACAAGGGCAAGACCGCCAAGACATTCAAGGCTGCCAAGTGCCCCACCGGCTGGTCCCCCAAGAAGCGCGTCGTCAAGGCCGGCGCCAGGCTCGTCGCGATGAACGCCTCCTACAAGGGCACCATCGCCACGGTGTGGAGCGCAAGCGACGTGAAGGCCACCGCAGTCACGGGCACCGGCACCGACGCCGCCAGTGGCCTGACCACGATCACGGCCACCGGTGGATCCGCACCGCAGGCACAGACCGCACCGATTCACGGCTCGGGCGTGCTCAAGGGCTCCACGGGATCCATCACCTTCGTGCTCAATGCCGACGCCAAGGGCACAGCGGCCGACAGCGCCGCCCCGACCATGGTCTTCGTCTCGGGCACCGCGACCATCAAGAGCGGCACCGGCAAGTACGCGGGCGCCACCGGAACCCTGACCTTCAAGGGCCAGTTCAACGTCACGTCAAGTGCAGCCGGGTCGAAGGAGAGCCAGTCCTTCACGGCCTCGTTCACCGGCAACATCAAGCTCAAGTAACCCAACCCCAGAGAAGGATCCAACAATGAATCGCATTGCCACCCGCGTCCTCGCGGGATCGGTCTGCATAGCACTGGCATCATCCGTGGGCGTGGCGAGCGCATCTGCGGCTGACGCCACGCTGGTGCTCAAGGAGTCGCCGACGCCGGTCGTGAGCACCATCGATGGCCTGGTCGTCAACGGCATGATCAGCGCCACGGCCAGCGTCCCGGGTGCGGTGGCCTTCAGCGCCGCCGGCACGGTGATCAAGGGCTGTGAGGCGGTTGCCACCAGCACCACCGCTCCCTTCGTCGCCACCTGCACCTCCTGGCAGCCCACTGCCTCGGGCCCGGTCGCGCTCACTGCGGTCCTGACCCCCACGGACACCACGCTGGCCAAGGTCAACGCTTCGCTCAACGGAACCGTCGGGCACCCCGTGAACGAGTCATCGGTGCAGGACGGCATCTCCGTCTACGCCGATACCGTCAACGCCTCCTCGACCCCGGTCTCCTTCACCAGCAAGGGCGACGCGAACCCCTACCTGCAGAACGGCGGCTGCCTCCTGATGAGCCAGTTCCAGCAGGGCCAGATGATCGTCTTCCGGGTCTACGCCAATGACGCCAACCACGGCGGCGCGGCAGTCACCGGCCAGAACGCGACGATGAACATCAAGATCGCCGGCTGGGACACTCCGGTCGCCATGAGCTACTCAAGCCACGGTCCCACCGCCTTCTGGGCCGGCGCCCTCGCCACCGGCACCAGCACCAGCGGCAAGTACTCACAGCTCGGCTCGATCCAGTACTCCATCAACATGGCGCTCCTGGACAAGCCGGCCGTGACCAAGGAAATCGTGGTCAACAAGTTCGTCAAGGTGATCAACGCCAAGACCAAGAAGGCCGTGAAGGTCAACGGCGCCTACGTGTGGAAGCCCGTCAAGGTCAAGCAGCCCGTCATCGTCACGCCGGCTGTGGTTGCCAAGACCCTCACCTTCACACCTGCCGCCTGGGCGGCGGCAGTCTCGACGCTGACGCTCTCCGCCAAGGCATAACCAAACATCGCAGGGTTCCAGTAGGCCCGCGGCCCGCTATCGCCACCGTGGGCGTACTGGAACCCCTTTGTTTGCCAGGCAAGTCCCCCAACCCCTGCTCACGTGGCAGACCTGACCACGTGGGATCTCGCACCAGAAATCGAGAAGAGAATGAAGCGAAACCTACGCGCCATGAGCGCCGCGGCAGCGCTTGCGGTGTTGCTGCCGATCGGCATCGTCAACTCCGCGAGCGCAGACATGACCTCCTACACGCTGCCTGCACCGCCGGAGATCCAGGCCGAGTACCCGTTGCCCTTCACCGGCAACCTCACCACCACCCCGGTGCCCGTGGCGTCGGCCAAGGCCATCAGTGCCGTGCCGGACAACGCCATCGTGGGCACGCCGTTCACGCTCAGCGCGAGCGGCCTCCCGGCGAATGCCACGGTCACGCTCGTGTGGGGTACCTCGAATGCTGCCTGGCGCGCCGAAGTGGATCCCACCACGGTGAACTTCCGGGGCACCAAGTACACGAAGATCAGCGTCGTCATGGGCACGGCCACGACCGACGCCAATGGCGCCTTCACCTTCGCCACCAAGGCGCCTGCGGACTTCGGCTCCGTCCATGACATCTACGCGCTCGTGAACGGCGTGGTGGTCGCCAAGGGCGGCTTCGAGATCCGTCGCTCCGTCTCCATCTCCCCCAGCAGCGGGCCGGTGGGCACGCCCATCACCATCACCTACTCGGGCATGGGCGCCAGCCTCTACCAGTCGGGCGCGGCGGTGAACTACGACAACAAGCTGGCCGGCGAGATGCTGGCACTGTGGAACCGTGGTCACGGCACGGCGACCATCATCGCCTCCGGTGCGCCAGGCAACCACTACATCTCGGTGCAGGACGCCATCGGTGTGCAGTACATGAACGTGCTGCAGTCGCCCGTTCCCAATGCCACCGGCGGGACGCTCGCCTTCAGGGTCACCAAGGACGCGGGTCTCATCAAGCCCTACATCAGCTGGCCGGAGCAGGTGACGCCCAGTGCTGACGCACACACGACGCTCCAGGTCTCGGCCATCGACCCCTCCGCCAAGAACGCGGTTGCCACGTTGAACCCCAGCAGTGGTCCGGTGAACTCGCAGACCCACCTGCATGTCACTGGCCTCCCCACTGACGGCAGCGTCGACCTCAAGTTCTCCACCGTGGTCGGAAGCCGCGTGGACTGCCCCAACGGCAGCACCAGCTGCTGGAAGTTCAACCCCATCGCGGTGGGTACCGGCAACGTGGCCGGCGGCGTGCTCGACGCTGACGTCACCATCCCCGACAACCTGGGCGGATTCCACGTGGTCCAGGTCATGCAGGGCGGCAAGTTGATGGCGCAGTCGCTGTTCTACGTCAAGACGAGCATCGATGTGCTCAAGGACAGCAAGGGCCATGTGGTGCTCGGTGTGGCTACCGCCAACAACAGCACGGATCACCTGCCGGCAGGCGTGGGCACCCCCACGTACACGCTGAAGCAGGGGCAGGAGTTCACGATCAGCATGCGTGGCGTGGGTTGGACGCAGATGGACAACACCCTCAACGTCACCTACGACAACTCCTTCATCGGCTACGGCTGCGGCTTCAACTCCAACGGCTACATGGTGATCCACCTCGTCGCAACGGGTGAACCGGGTACGCACACCGTCGATCTGTGGCCGAACCTCTACAGCGCCAACCCGTCGTTCGCCGACACCCAGTACGGCATGCTGCCGCTGCTGTCCGGTGGCCATGACTCACCGGCGCTTGCGCTCGGCTACATGGTCCCGTCGGTGCACTTCACCATCAAGGTCGTGTCGAACGCACCGGCCAAGGCAGTGAAGAAGGTCATCAAGAAGAAGTAGTCGCGCTGCTTCTACTGAGGCCCGTCCCCGATCGGGGGCGGGCCTCAGTCATGGCCGCACGCTCCGGCCCCTTTCGGTGGCAACGCGCGCATGCAGCACCGCATCCGGTCGCGCCCAGCCGGAATCGACGTGCCTGCGGGTCGCGAACTACAGCCCGCGGTGATCGAGCATGGTGAGCAGGCTCGGCAGGACCAGGCCGCGCACGATCGTGGCGTCGATGAGCACCCCCACTGCCAGACCCACGCCCAATTGCTGCAGGCCGGCGATGTGGCCGAACACGAGACCCGAGAGGGCGCCCACCAGGATCACCGCAGCCACACTGATGACGACGCCGGTGGACGTCACCCCCTCCGCGACCGCGTCGGACAGTGATGCGCCTGCAACCTGCGCCTCCCGGATCCGCGCCATCAGGAACACCTGGTAGTCCATCGACAGGCCGAAGAGCATGGCGAAGAGGAACACCAGGCTCCAGCTCTCGAGGCGGCCCGTGCGCTGCGCGCCCAGGACGCCGGCTCCCCATCCGAAGCGGAACACCAGGGCCACCACGCCGAGCGCGGCTGCCACCGAGGCGAGGTTCATCAGGACCGCCACGAGCGGCATGCGACGCGACCTGAAGGCGCGCGTCATCACCGCGTACGCAAGCAGCATCGAGACGAGCAGGATCCACGGGAAGGCGCTGAACACCCGATGGAGGAAGTCGACGCCCTGTGCCGGGGCTCCGCCAACGAGCACACGCGCAGCACTCCCGTACCCGTAGCGGCTGGCGTCCAGGCCGCGCATGGTGGCCACCAGCTCCTGCGTGCGCGGGTCGTCGAAGCTGTGCCGCCCGACCACGATGAAGCGCTGGTAGCGGCCGACGGGATCGCGGAACAACGTGGTGGTGTCGGTGACCGCAGCCAGGACCTCCGGCATCCTGGACAGCGCGGAGGCGAAGTCCAGACGGGCGGTATCCATACCCGCCGCACCCGCTGCGCCTGGATGCCCCAGATCAACGACCACCTGGTGCGGGGTGATGATGCCGGGCCCCGCATGGGCGGTGAGGTACGCGACCGCCCGCATGGAGTCAGCCTGTGCTGGGCCCGCGGTGATGGCGGCCGGCGCAAGCCGCAGCCAGGCCGCGGGCGCGGCGAGCAGGGCCAGCAGCAGCAGCCCGGCTGTGAACAAGCGGCCAGGTCGACGTCGGATCAGGCGAGCGGCCGCCTGCCAGGCACGTGGTACCGAAGCCGATGCCAGGACACCAACCAGCCCGCGCGAGCGCACCCCGTCTCGACCGAGTACCGCGAGCAGGGCCGGCTGCAGGGTCAAGGTCACGAGCACGGCCAAAGCGGGCACCACCATGCCGGCGGCTCCCAGGGACCGCACGAAGGGCACGGGCATGAAGAACAGCACGGACAGCCCCAGGGCGGCCGTGAGGCCCGACAGGGCCACTGTGCGGCCCGCCGTGGCCATGGTGCGCAGGACGGCATCCTCCGTGTCTCCTGCCGCCTCGATCTCCGACCGGAAGCGGTGCACGACGAGCAGCGAGTAGTCGATGGCGAGGCCCAGGCCGATCAACTCGATGACGTTGGGGATGTACAGGACCATGGTGAAGCGCTGGACGATGACCAGGATGACGCACAGCGCTGACGTCACGGTGGCCGCCGCGACCGTGAAGGGGACGATGAGCGCGCGCGTCCAGCCCAGGGCCACCAGCAGCAGGAGGAGCGCCAGCACCACTGCGACGGTCGTGCCCTGGAGCAGGTCCCGCGAGAGCAGGGGTCGTACGTCGTGTTCGAGCGCGGGCGGACCGGACACGAGCGCCCCAAGCACTCCGTGGCGGAGCAGGGCCCCCCGCAACTGGTCGGTCCGGGATGCGGCGTCCAGCAGGCTGTAGTCCGTCCCCACGAAGGCGAACAGGGTGCCCCCGAGCGCGCGCTGCAGCAGCACCCGCGCCGTCGGCACCTCGGCCACAGCGGCGGCCAGGCGGGCTTCCAAGGCCGTGACCTGGGCCGGTGTGGCGTTCGCGAAATCAAGGACGATCGTG
Source organism: Actinomycetes bacterium (assembly GCA_021784375.1). The sequence continues at coordinate 24,773 of JAJXSV010000006.1, forward strand.
AACGCACCGTCGTCGTTCTCGTGGAAGTGCCCAGCCAGCACGGCGTTGACCTGCGCAGACTGGGAGTCCGGCACCGCCGTCAACGCCGTCAGGCGCGAGGGCAGCCAGGCACCCGCGAAGGCGCCCGCCAGCACCACCACCAGCCATGCGGCAATGACGCCATGGCGATGCCGCAGCACCGCACGGGTCAATGCCTCGAGCACCTTGGGAGTGTATCCAGCGCCCTCAGGCAGCTGCCCTCACCAATCCGTCGACACGAACCACATCGTCCGTGGCTCGGCTTGTCACCAATCCGTCGCCACACGAACCACATCGTCCGTGGCTCGGCTTGTCACCAATCCGTCGCCACACGAACCACATCGTCCGTGGCTCGGCTTGTCACCAATCCGTCGCCACGTACTGGGTCT
>JAJXSV010000142.1 GCA_021784375.1 Actinomycetes bacterium
GCGACGAAACGCGATGTGGATCTTGTCGTTCACGGCTGCTCCTCGGTGTCCGGGAGCGCAATCGTACGTTGCTCATCGCGCACGTCGATGATGTAGCGGGCGAGCAGGAAGACCACGAAGGCCGCGAAGGTCCACCACTGCCAGGCGTAGAAGAGGTTGCGCCAGGTGATTCCCGACGGCGGCAGGATCAGCGGGGAGGTCAGCGACAGCAGGCCCGCGGGGGCGCCGGTCACGACCACATACCCGTCGAGCAGGTCCGTCCTCCAGCGCAGCGCCAGGTCGTTGACGTTGATGTACGGCACGCGGTCGCTCTGCCGGAGGATCGCCTGGCCACGGTCCATGACCTCCGCGGGCTGCAGGCGACCACTGAGGATGGCCGTGGGCGTGCCCTTGCTGCGCAGGTCGGCGAGGACGGAGTCTGCCTGCGCCGTGGGCGCGAAACCCAGGACGAGCACGCTCGCAGCTCGCGCGGTGACCCGCACGGGCGCGATGAGCCAGCAGCCGTCGACACCGTGCTCGTGACGACCGCAGGTGAGGAGCGTGTCGGCGAGGAGGAGGGGTCCCTCCACCGAGACGGCACGGGCGAAACGGTCCTCGGGGACGTACGTCGCCGGCTCCTCCAGTGACTGCACGGGGACCGCCGCCGCTGCCAGCACGCGCTTGGAGATGTCGTCGCGATGCGCACGCGAGTACTGCCAGACGCCGAGCAGGCTGCAACCGACGAGCGCGACCATCGCCAGCACGGAGGCGAGTGCGATGCGCCGGACCTGCGATCGGGTCAACGCTGATCGCCGGGCTTGGGCGGCTGGATGCGCCCGAGCTGCTTCTTCATGCTGCGGTAGAGCAGGTAGCAGGCCAGGCTCAGGGCGACGGTGAAGATGGTCCAGAGCTGACCTGACGAGAGCCCACCGCTGTTCGGGATCACGATGGTGTCGTCCGCACGCGCCAGCAGGGGGAGGATGCTCATGCGGATATTCTGCCCCTGAATCCACGGGCGGCCGATGCGCGGGCGCGCACGGCGCGGAGAGGTGGGCGCATGCAGACGCGCGACATCCCCCCGCATCTCCATGCCCGCTATGGCCTCCGACCGCCGTCGCGGTGGCGATGGCTGGCCTGGGCGGTGGCAGCGATCGTCCTGTTGCCCACACTGACCTACGCGGCGAGCCGCTATGTCGCCACCCAGAGCGCCACCTACACCGTGTTCTCGTGGTCGGCGAGCGCCTCCGGCGATCAGGTGAGTGTCACCTTCCACACGTCGACCGCACCGACCCGCCAGTGGTGTGCCGTGCGGGCCCAGGACACGAATCATTTTGACGTGGGCTTCGCGGTCCTGCCGGTGGCCGGTACGACCACGAGCACCACCTTCAGCATGGCCACCCTGGCGCGGCCGCTCGCCGTCGACGTGCTCGACTGCCAGTCCGACCCCTACGCGCTGCCGGGTCCGCAGTTCGCACCCGGCGTGCAGCCCCCCGCCCAACAACTCCCCGCGCTGGCGCCCGGCGTCTATTCGCCGAAGCAGATCGCAGCCCTCCGCTAGCCTGTCCCATCCGGAGGATCCCATGACCGAACACACCACCTGGCTGACACAGGAGGCTTTCGACCGCCTGAAGGCCGAGCTCGCCGAGCGATCCGGCTCGCAACGGGCTGAGATCACCAAGCGCATCGAGTTGGCGCGCCAGGAGGGCGACCTCAGTGAGAACGCGGGCTACCACGCGGCGCGCGAGGCGCAGGGCATGAACGAGGCGCGCATCCGCCACCTCACGCATTTCCTCGAGCATGTGCAGATCGGTGCCCCGGACGTGGAGGACGGGGTGGCGGCAGTCGGCCGCGTGGTCACCGTGGAGTTCGACGACGGCGAGCAGGAGATCTTCCTGCTCGGTTCCCGCGAGGAGGTGGCGCACTCCACGCACGAGGTGCTGTCGCCGTCATCGCCGCTGGGCGCGGCCGTCATCGGCAAGCGCATCGGTGAGGACGTCACCTACGCCCTGGCCAACGGCCGCACCATCACCGTCACCATCGCGGATGTGCAGTGACGATCCTCGTCGACAACGCCCACTGGCCGAACCACGGTCGTTACTGGTGCCATCTCGTGAGTGATCACTCCCTCGAGGAACTGCACGACTTCGCGCGCAACCTGGGCATCCCCGAGCGGGGCTTCGGCGGAGACCACTACGACCTCCCGGACATGATGCGGGAGGCCGCCATCCTGCTGGGCGCAGTGGCCGTCGAGTCACGGGAACTCGTGTCCCGGCTCCGCGCCGCTGGGCTGCGCAAGCGCGCGCCGCACCCGGCCTGAGGGGCCGACTACCGCGCGTTCGCGGGCGAAGAGGCCCAGGTCTTGATGCCGCCGTCGAGGTTGACGGCATCGAAGCCCATGCCCCGCAGGTACATGGTGGCCGTGTGCCCGCGGTGTCCCACCTGGCAGTAGACGAGCAGCGTGGCGTCCCTCGGCAGTTCCACGAAGCGGTGGCGCAGGTCGTCGATGGGGATGTGCAGCGCGCCGGGGATGGCACTGCGGGAGAACTCGTAGCTCGTGCGCACGTCGAGGATGATCGCGCCCTGCTCGCGCAGCGCATCGACATCGGACCACTGGGCCACCCGCGTGCTCCCGCTCGCGATGTTGTCGGCGATGTAGCCCAGCATGTTCACCGGGTCCTTGGCGGACGAGAACGGTGGCGCGTAGGCGAGCTCGAGGTCCATCAGCTCGGGTGCGGTGATGCCGCCACGCATGGCGGTCGCGATGACGTCGATGCGCTTGTCGACGCCGTCTGTGCCCACAGCCTGGGCGCCGAGGATCTCGAAGGTCTCGGGGTCGAACAGCAGCTTGAGGCTCATGAGCGCCTGGCCCGGGTAGTAGCCGGCATGCTGTCCGGGGTGCGTGTGGATGGCCAGGTAGCGGCGTCCGGCTGCCTGCAGCCGGCGCTCGTTCCATCCCGTGCTCGCGACGGCGAGGTCGAACACCTTGACGATCGCCGTCACCTGGGCCCGGAGCGGGCGAGGCGTCAGCCCGGCGATGTGGTCCGCCACGACGCGGCCTTGGCGATTGGCGATGTTGGCCAGGGGGACCAGGGCGGCACTTCCGTCGATCGCGTCGGCCTTCTCCACCGCGTCACCGACGGCGTAGATGGCGGGCTGCGAGGTGCGCAGGAACTCGTCGACTTTGATGCCCCCGCGGGGCCCGAGCTCGAGCCCGGCCTGCTTGGCGAGCGCGGTGTCGGGACGCACTCCGATGGCGAGCACGACCAGGTCGGTGGGGATGCGCTCTCCGCTGGCGAGGACGACGGCGTCCTCCTCGATGGCCGCGGCCTGCGAGTTCAGGCGCAGGTCGATGCCGTTGCGCCGCATCACCGTCTCCACCGTCTTCACCATCTCGACGTCGATGGGGGCCAGCACCTGCGGCGCGGCCTCGACGAGGGTGACCGCGATGTCGAGGTGTCGCAGGTTCTCCGCCACCTCGACGCCGATGAAGCCGCCGCCGATGACCGTCACATGCGACGGCCGTCTGGGCTCGATGTCGAGCGCGTCGATGCTCACGTGGTCGTCGCCGAAGGGGAGGTCGCCGGCCTGGCGCGGGTCGACAGCGCCGATGAGGGCGTCCATGTCCTCGACGGTGCGCAGCGGCATCGCCCGCTCCACGCCCGGGATGGGCGGGATGATCGTCGATGCGCCGGGGGACAGGATGAGCGCGTCGTAGTGCAGTGTCGTGAGCTCGCCCCGGTGCACGTGCCTCGCCACGACCGTCTGCTCCGCCGGGTTGATCTCGACCGCCTCGGTCTCCACGCGGACGTCCAGGTCGAAGCGGGTGTTCAGGCCCTCCGGCGTCTGCAGGATCAGCGCCTCGCGCTCGGGGATGACGCCGCTCATGTGGTACGGCAGGCCGCAGTTCGCGTACGACACGTAGGCGCTGCGCTCGAGCACGATGATGTCGGCGTGGGGGTCGAGACGCCGCAGGCGGGTGGCTGCGGACATGCCGCCGGCGACTCCGCCGACGATGACAATGGTCTTTGGCATGGGCTGAGTATACCCCCGGGGGTATGGGCGAACTGACACATCGACGGTACCGCAGACGCCGCCGACAGGCGACGGATGTGACGCAGCAACCGTTCCCGGGCAGCGCCTAGGCTTCCCGCATGCCGCCGACCGAGCACCTCGTCGAGTTCCTGCTGGCGTCATTCGCCATCATCCTGGTGCCCGGTCCCAGTGTGCTCTTCGCGGTGGCCCGGGCGGTGGCCTGGGGCAGGGGGATCGCCCTCCTCACGGTCGTCGGCAATGCCCTGGGCATGCTCGTGCTTGCCGCGCTCATGGCATTCGGCTTCGGCCCGCTGCTCGAGCGCTCCGCACTGCTGTACGCCGTCGTCCAGTGGGCGGGTGGTGCCTACCTGGTGTGGCTGGGTGTCGACGCCCTGCGCCATCGGGAGGTCCACGCCGAGCGCATGCTCGACCAGGGGCCGGTGCGCCCGGCACGCCTGTCGACCATGCGCCAGGGCTTCGTGGTCGGCGTGCTGAACCCCAAGGCGGTGGTGTTCTTCGCCGCAGTGTTCCCGCAGTTCATCGATCGGAGGGCGGGGCACGTCTCGATCCAGCTCATGGTGCTCGGCCTGATCTTCGCCACCATCGCGGTGCTCTCCGACGGCACCTGGGCCGTGGTGGCAGGCACTGCACGTGAATGGCTGTCAGGCAATCCGCGACGACTGGTCACGATGCGCATGGTTGGTGGCATAGTGATGATCACGTTGGGGCTGTTGATCCTGGTGACGGCACCACGCCCCTAGGAGTCGACGGTGTTCAACAGGATCGGCCACTTCGCAGCGCGACGGGCCAGGCTCGCCATGACGCTCTCGATCCTCTTCATCGTCGTCACCGCGGCAATGGGGTCCCAGGTCGTCTCGAGGATGTCGAGCGCCGGCTATGACGACCCCGCGTCCGGCAGTTCACGCACCTTCACGTACCTCAGGGATCACTTCCACATCGAGGATCCCTGGACGATCCTCGTCCTCGATGCCAGGACCTCCGTGGACGACGCCGCCGTGCGGGCCGACGCGGTCAGGATCAGCAGCGCCATTGCGAGGGTGCCGGGCGTGACGCAGGTCGCGTCGTACTGGTCGCTCGGCCGGCCTGCGCAGTTGCGCAGCATCGACGGCAGGGCCGCGTACGTCTTCGTGTACATGACCTCCGACAGCATCGAGGCGCGGAATCGCACTGCGGCGCACATCGAGCGCGTGGTGAACCCGATTCCCAAGTCCGTGCGCGTGTACTACTACGGCAGCGGGGCGCTCTTCAACGGGATCAACGGCCGCGTGAAGCACGACATCGCCTTCGCCGAGGGGATCGCGGTGCCGATGAGCATCGTGCTCACGCTGCTGGTCTTCGGCTCTCTGGTGGCCTCACTGGCTCCGATGATGGTGGCCCTGTTCGCGATTCCCGGCGCCCTGTTCGTGCTCTGGATCGTCCGCATGTTCACCGATGTGTCGGTCTTCGGCCTGAACCTCGTCACCGGTCTCGGCATCGGCCTCGGCATCGACTACGCCCTGCTCATCGTGAGCCGCTTCCGTGAGGAGGCGCAGGCGCACACGAACGTCGAGGAGGCGGTGGTCCGCACGGTCGAGACGGCGGGGCGCACCGTGTTCTTCTCCGGTGTGACGGTCGCGCTGACGCTGGCATCGATGTGGCTGTTCCCCCTGTACTTCCTCAAGACCTTCGCCTGGGCTGGTGTCTTCACCGTCCTGTTGGCGGTGATCGGAGCCCTGGTCCCGCTCCCGGCACTGCTCGCCCTCATCGGCCACCGCATCGAGCGCCTGCCGCTCCGCAGGGTGAAGCCGGTGTCCGATCACGGGCTCTGGTTCCGGGTCTCGGGAGTGGTCATGCGTCGCCGTTGGACGGTCGTGGTGCTGACGCTCGGCCTGCTCGCGCTCTTCGCCTCGCCGTCGCTGCATCTCGTCACCGGCCAGCCGGACGAGCGCGTGCTGCCCGCCAACGACCCGG
>JAJXSV010000143.1 GCA_021784375.1 Actinomycetes bacterium
GTACGCAGCCCCATCAGCATCGGCATCGGCGGTCTGGCCGCCATGTACTTCATCGTGAGCGGCGGCGTGCGGGTGTACGTCGGGATTGTGACGCGCCGCGCCGCTGGGTGACGGCTTCAGCGCAGGGTGTAGACCTTGGCGCCGGGGTAGGTCGGTACCGGCAGCCTGTTGGTAGGCACGATGGGCGTCGGCGACTGCACCGCGATGAAGTCCTTGTTGTTGGTCGCCAGGTAGAGCTTGGGCGTGCGCTCGATGATGCCGTTGATCTTCATGCCGTACAGGTGCTTGGTGTTGTGCGTGTACACGTAGCCGGTGGGCCACATGCCATTCATGTCGAGGGCAATGGCGAATTGCACCCCGGCGTGGACGGCCTCATTGGCGAGCATGGTGGGCGTGGCCCGGTGCGCGAACTCGAAGATGAAACTGCCGTCCTTGAGCACACCGAGCAGTGTGCGGTTGGCGTACGGCGTGTGGTGGATGGTGATGCCCCAGGTCTTGGGGGTATCGGAAGCAGCCGAAACCTGGCTCACGCCACCGTCGATGATGGGTTTGAGGTTCTGTCGCACCGCCACCACGTCAGGCGTCATCTGCAGGTCGCGGCCCCACGCTCCGAGGCGCAGCGAGCCATCCTTGTAGGTGACGAGTGAGGCCAGACCGTCCCGCAAGGGGGCCACTTCCTTGCCCAGGTAGTAGTAGCCGCCCACGCCGTCCTTGAGTTTGAAGCCGCCGTTGAAGGCCGCCACCAACTGCGGGATCCAGGATGCCGGATGCTTGTCGGCGGCCGTACGTGGGCTCTTCTCGGGCCACATGGTGCCCGGGATGAAGCGGAACTTCAGTTTGGCGGGATCCATCCACAGGAAGGAGACGAAGCCGTGGTCGGTGGTGGCCACCGCCATGCCGGGTGCAACGGTCGTCCACTTGAAGGGCGGCTGGGGTGTCCGCGCGACGGGCGTTGCTGCGGTTGAAGCGGTGGCGCTGCGCATGGGTGCGCTGGTGGCGCTCGGCCCACAGGCGGACAGCAGGAGCACACTGGTGGCCGCCAACGCCGCCCAGCGGCGGTTACCGGACCACACGATCGCCCTCCAACACCGCTCGCCCCGGGGCGAGAAGACGGTGTTCGCAATGTAAGGGCGCAGCCGGGAGCTGCCCCGGGCATCCGCGGTTTGCTTACACAGTCGTAGCCCGATGCGCACCTCCCGCGTTTGCGGTGGGCGCTGGATCAGGCCTCGGGCGCCGGCATCACATCATGGTCGCGCAGCGGCACGCCGCGCAGTTCGCTGATGAGGTTTATGGCGACACGAGCGCCGTCGCCAGCGGTGACCAGTGCGTGCATGGTGATGCCGGTGCCGTAGCCGGCTGCCCAGACCCCGGGCAGGTTGGTGCGGCCCTCGCGGTCGGTGCCGATGTGGCTTGACTTGCCGTCCGCGTTAGGCACGGTGGTGACGCCCAGCGCCTCAGCCAGCTTGACGCTTCGCCCCTGGGCGAGCAGGAGGCGGGCCGCCGTGTGTTCGCCGCCGTCCTCGAGCTTGACGAGGTAGCCGCCATCGGTCGCACGCAGCTCTTCGACGGTTGCCTGCACCCAGGTCGCTCCCGCCTTGGTGGCCTGTGCACGGCCGGCTTCCACCAGGTCCGGGCCGGTGATGCCTTCGGGGAAACCGAGGTAGTTGTTGAGCATGGCCCGTCGCGTGGGGCCCTTGTCGGCATCGATGACGAGCGTGCGTAGACCGGCGCGAGCGGCGAAAAGAGCAGCGCTGGCGCCTGCGGGTCCGCCTCCGAGAATCAAGAGTTCGTAGTCCATGGTCACTCCTTCATGTGCAGCCGGCGTATTGGGTGTGAACGATGGCCGGCCATCGGCGATTCCCGGGCCCCTGGGCAGGGCCTCGGAAGCGCGGGCCGTCGCGCTCGGTTGCACGCTGCTCAAAGTGACATGCCGGTGCCGGGCGGTCCGGTGAGCGCAGTGCGGCATCCTTGCTTCGGCATCATGATCGTCCTCCATCAGGCCGACGCAGCCTGAGCGGTTTGCATTTCGTCAGATGCGGGGGGCCGCGGCAATCCACAGCCGCATAACAGATGCACACCTCTAGGCTCAAGGCATGCAAGGAGCACAGCTTCGATACGACCACTTGAGCAAGCACTACGGCAGCACCATCGCGGTGCGCGACCTCAGCGGTGACATCCGCCCGGGCGTTGTGACGGGCATGTTGGGCCCCAATGGAGCAGGCAAGAGCACGGCACTCAAGTGCCTGCTGGGGCTGGCCGCTCCGACATCCGGCAGTGCGCTTATCAACGGCCTGCCCTATCTCGAGGTGGAGCAGCCGGGACGTCGTATCGGCACCGTGCTGGAGACCCGCGGCTTCCACCCGGGCGTCACGGGACGGCAGAACCTGTTGGTGCTGGCGGCCGCCATCGACGTAGACGATGCCCGGGTCGACGAGGTGCTGGCGCAGGTGGAACTCACGGAGGCTGCGAATCGCCGCATCAAGGGCTACTCGTTGGGCATGCGCCAGCGCTTGTCACTCGCGGCTGGGCTGCTCGGTGACCCCGAGACGCTTGTCCTCGACGAACCAGCGAACGGCCTCGATCCACACGCCATCGTGTGGCTGCGCAATCTCCTCAGGAGCCTGGCCGCGGAAGGCCGTACCGTGCTCGTGAGCTCGCACCAGTTGGCGGAGATGGAGAACACCGTCGATGACGTGTTCATCATGGACAAGGGATACCTGCGGGCCGCCGGCTCCATGACCGAGGTGTGCGCAGGACGCACACTTGAACAGGCATTCCTTGCGATCACGGAGGGTGGCCGGCTGTGAGAACCTCACTCAAGGCAGAGGTGCGCAAGCTCCGTTACCAGCGCAGCACCTACGGCATCCTGGCTGGCGCTTGCGCCATTGCAGCCATCAGTGCCGTCTCCATCATTGCGACCGCCCAGTTGCCACGGCGTGAATTGCTCATGCACCTCACCGATGAGGCCACCATGCAGACCGTGATTGCCTCAACCGCGGGCGGCTACATCTTCGCGCTGGTTCTGGGCATCGTGATGAGCACCACGGAATTCCGCCACTCCACGGCGGTCGCCACCTACCTGGCACAGCCCCACCGGCGTACCGTCATGCTCGCCAAGATGATCATCGCCGCCGTGATGGGCGTCATCGTGCAATTCGTGTCCACGGGTATCGGCATGATCGCGGCCACGCTCTACGTCCAGCGTTACGCCCACTACAACACTCCGCTCGATACCTACGTGCGGATCATGGCCGGCTCGGTGCTGGTGGGCGCGGTGTTGGCTGTGATGGGCGTGGCGCTCGGTTCACTGATCCGCAGCCAGTTGTTGGCGATCATGGTGTCGCTGCTGTGGCTGCAGTTGGTGGAAGGTCTGCTCATTGTCTTCGCCGATTGGCTGGGCAAGTGGTCGATCAGGGGTGCCATCAGCTCGGTGCTCGATATCGCCGTGAAGACCGGTCCCGGTGCCGGGCGCCTGGGTGGCAACAGCACGCTTGATCAACTCGGTCCGTGGCAGAGCATGTTGCTGCTGCTTGCCTATGGCGCGGTTTTCGCCGTCATCGCGACTGTCACGTCCATGCGCCGGGATGTCGATTAGCGCACCGCTCGCCGATCGGGCGAGATGACCCTTCAGGCGGGTAGCCCGCACATGCAAGGATGACGCTGAACTTCGTGCAGGAAGCAAGCCGGCAAAGTGCCGTGCAGAGTGGGGTGCCCAATGGGTGACATGGAAAACATCACGTTCACCGTCATCACATGTTCGGATCGCGCCAGTGCCGGCGTTTATGAGAACAAGACGGGTCCCTGGATCGCCGAACAGGTGATCGCGGCTGGCGGCAGCATCCTCAATCAGGTGCTCATCGCCGACGAGAAGCGCTCTATCGCCAACGAGATCAAGCACGGGCTCATCGGTGACGTCATCATCACCACCGGTGGAACGGGTGTGCATCCCAAGGACGTCACTCCGGAGGCCACGCTGCCGCTGCTCGACACCTTGCTCCCCGGTATCTCCGAGGCGCTGCGTATGCAGGGCATGTCGAGCACTCCCCGCGCCATGATCTCCCGTGGTGTCGCCGGCTTCTCGGGCAAGACCCTCATCATCAACCTCCCCGGTTCCGAGGGTTCCGTGCATGACGGCTGGGAGTTGGTGTCGCAGGTGATCCCGCACCTCGTGCGGCAGCGCCAGGGCAACGAAGGCCACTGACCAGCGTTCGGGGTGTTGCCGACCGGCTGTACCCTCAAGCAATGACGCAGTTCATTGACGGCTTCGGCCGGGCGCACCGCGACCTCCGGGTGTCCCTGACCGACAAGTGCAATCTGCGCTGCACCTACTGCATGCCCACCGAACACATGCAGTGGTTGCCCAACGAGCAAACGCTGACGGCCGACGAGTTGCTGCGCGTCGTCGCGGTGGCCTGTGCCAACGGCATCAACGATGTCCGCCTGACCGGCGGCGAGCCTCTGATCCGCCACGACATCGTGGAGATTGTGGAACGTATCGCCGCCCTCCCCTCCGCCCCCTCTGTGGCCATGACCACCAACGGCATTCGCCTGGCTGCGCATATCAATGACCTGGTGGCAGCGGGCTTGAGCCGTATCAACATCTCCCTCGATACCCTGGACGCCCAGCGCTTCGTGCGGCTCACGCGCCGCAATGAATTGCATGCCGTGATCGCCGGTATCGAAGCTGCCATGGCCTCGGGAATCCGGCCCATCAAACTCAACGCCGTCCTGCTCCGGGGCCTCAATGATGACGAGGCACCGCTGTTGCTGAACTGGGCCATCGAACGCGGCCTCGAGTTGCGCTTCATCGAGGAGATGCCACTGAGCGTGGGCGGGTCGTGGTCGCGCAGCGACTACATCACCACGCAGGACATCATCGAGAGCCTGACTCCGGTGTTCGAGTTGCGGCCCTTGCCACGCGACGTGCACAGCCCCTCCTTCACCATGCAGGTGGTGGGTACCGACGCCACCGTGGGCTTCATCTCGTCCATCAGCCAACCCTTCTGCGGCGGCTGCGACCGTCTGCGCCTCACGGCCGACGGCCAATTCCGCAACTGTCTGTTCGGCGCCGACGAGTGGGACCTGCGTGGCCTGCTGCGAAGTGGCGCCGATGATGATGGGCTTCTCGCGCGCATGATGGACAGCGTCCGGGCCAAGAAGGCGGGACACGGCACCGACGATCTGAGCCTGCTGCAGCCCAGCCGCAGCATGAATGCCATCGGGGGCTGAGCCGGCCCCGTCAGCCGCCGGCAAAGGGTGGCAGGACGTCGACGGTGTCGTCCGCCGCCAGTTCCACCTCGTCGGTGGCGCGATGACGGACCCCGTCGTGGAGCAGCGTTGACGCCGCCACCAGCCGAGCCATGCGTTCGCCGTACAACTGCTCCAGTTGGGCGCTCAGTTCCGGGATGGAGGCGGCCGACAGCGTGATCTCGCCACAGCCCGCGATCTCGCGGGCCACGGCGTAGAAGCGAACCAGCATGCGGGCCTCCTTGACCCGAACGCTAACGCGGGAGGGGTGGCAGTGTCCGCCACCCCCCGGGGCCCGGGCCACCCCCGCGGGCCCCAGGGCTGGGTCTAAATGCCCGTAGAATCACCGAAACGCTGACGGAGGTCGGGATGGGTAGCGAGGTGCAGGCGCCGCCTGCGAGCGTCGAACCGCCGCTCGAAGCCAGCCGTTCCAAGGCGGTGCTCGCCATCATGGCGGCCATCGTGGCTGTAGTGGTCATCGGGCTGGTGGCGGTGTCGGCCATCGGCGGCTCGGTGCTGTACTACAAGACGCCCTCCGAGATCATGCAACAGCATCCCACCGACTCCGTGCGCCTGGCCGGCAAGCTGGTGCGCGGTACGCAGGTGACGCACGACGACGGCTCCGTCACCTTCGATGTCACCGACGGCAAGACCACCGTGCATGTCCGCTACACCGGTGGCGCCACCACTGCGCTGCAATCCGCTGCCCGACAGAT
>JAJXSV010000144.1 GCA_021784375.1 Actinomycetes bacterium
GTTGCTGCCGGCAATGTTTGTGCCCTGCAGCAGCTGCAGGTGGTAGTCCGCCTCCACATGCGCGCTGCGCACGAGGTCGATGCGGCGCGGGTCGATGACGATGAGCTTGGCGCCGCGACGCATGGCGCGCTTCATGCGTGAGCCGAACACCGGGTGCGCATCGGTGGGGTTGGAGCCGATGAGCAGCATGAGGTCCGACTTGTCGACGCTCTTGAAGTCCTGGGTGCCCGCGGAGGTGCCGAAGGTCTTCGACAGTCCGTAGCCCGTGGGGGAGTGGCAGACGCGCGCGCAGGTGTCGACGTTGTTGTTGTGGAAGGCGGCGCGGATCATCTTCTGGACCGCGTACACCTCCTCGTTGGTACAGCGTGACGAGGTGATGCCGCCGATGGCCTTGACGCCGTACCGCGCCTGCACCGCCTTGAGGCGGGCGGCCGCGTAGGCGATGGCCTCGTCCCAGGAGACGACGCGCCACTCGTCGTCGATGCTCTCGCGGACCATGGGCGTGGTGATGCGGTCCTCGTGCATGGCGTAGCCCCAGGCGAAGCGGCCCTTCACGCAGGAGTGGCCCTCGTTGGCGCCGCCGGTCTTGCCGGGGACCATGCGCACGAGTTCGTCGCCCTTGAGCTCGGCCCGGAAGGAGCAGCCGACGCCGCAGTAGGCGCAGGTGGTGTCGACGAAGCGCGTGGGTGCGCCGATCTGCAGGACCGCCTTCTCCTGGAGGGCGTCCGTGGGGCAGGCCTGCACGCAGGCGCCGCAGGACACGCACTCGCTGGAGAGGAAGAGCGAGCCGCCGGGGGACACGTGCGAGTCGAAACCGCGCTGTTCCATGGTGAGCGCGAAGGTGCCCTGGATGTCACCGCAGGCGCGCACACAACGACTGCAGAGGATGCACTTGGTGGCGTCGAAGGAGAAGTAGGGGTTCGACTCGTCGGTGGGCAGCGACAGGTGGTTGCGGCCGTCGGCGCCGTAGCGCACCTCGTAGAGGCCGACGCTGCCGGCCAGGTCGTGCAGCTCGCACTCGCCGTCGGCGTGGTCCGAGAGGCAAGCGGCCGGGTGGTCGGAGAGGTACAGCTCCATGACGCCGCGGCGCAGCTTCTCCACGCGCGGGGTCGCGGTGTGCACGTTCATGCCCGCCTCGGCGATGGTGGTGCACGAGGCCGGCGTGCCCTTGCGCCCGTCGATCTCGCACAGGCAGAGGCGACAGGAGCCGAAGGCGTCGAGGCTGTCGGTGGCACACAGCTTGGGGATGTTGGTGCCCGCCTCAGCGGCGGCACGCATGACGGACGTGCCCGCCGGCACCGTCACCTCGCGGCCGTCGACGGTAAGCGTCACCTGGTCCGGGGAGACGACCGCGGGGGTGCCGAAGTCGAATTCCGCAATGCTCATCAGGAACCTCGAATCAGAGTGGATGTGCACTGCTCGACCGGATTGCGGTCGGCTCGTGCACAACCAAGGTCGGCAGGGAACGGATGTTCACGCCGCGCCCGGAATGCGGGCGATTCGTGAACATCGACGGAAGGTAGGCCGGTCATCGAGCGCCTGCCAGCTTGAGCGCGCTGCGCACGGGCAGCGGCGTGAGTCCCCCGAGCGCGCACAGTGAGCCGTCGGTCATGAGCTCACAGAGGTCGTCGAGGAGCACGCGGTTGGCCTCCACGTCCTCGCCCCGTCTGATGCGATCGATGGTCTCCACGCCGCGCGTGGAGCCGATGCGGCAGGGTGTGCACTTGCCGCAGGACTCGATGGCGCAGAACTCCATGGCGAAGCGCGCCTGCTCCATGGCGTCCATGGTGTCGTCGAAGACGACGATCCCGCCGTGGCCGAGCATGCCCCCGGCGGCCAGCATGGCCTCGTAGTCGGTGATGAGGTCGAGCTCATCAGGGCCGAAGTAGGCGCCCAGGGGGCCACCGACCTGGACGGCACCGATGGGACGGCCGCTGCGGGTGCCGCCGCCGAAGCCCTCGACGAGTTCGCGCAGGGGCACGCCGAAGGGGAGCTCGAGGATGCCGCCGCGGGCGATGTTGCCGGCGAGCTGGAAGACCTGGGTGCCGCGCGAGCGATCGACGCCGCGCGCCTGGTAGGCCGCTGCGCCGTCCGCCAGCACCATCGGCACCGAGGCCAGGGTGAGCACGTTGTTGATGACCGTGGGCTTGCCGTACAGGCCCTTGAGCGCCGGCAGCGGGGGCTTGGCGCGCACCTGGCCGCGCCTGCCCTCGAGGCTCTCCAGCATGGAGGTCTCCTCGCCGCAGATGTAGGCGCCGGCGCCGGAGCGCACCTCGAGGTCGAAGGCCCGCCCGCAGCCCTGGATGTCGTCGCCCAGCCAGCCGTTGAGGTTGGCGGTGGCGATGGCAGCGCGCAGCGTCTCGATGGCTGCCGGGTACTCCGAGCGCACGTAGATGACGCCGTGGGTGGCGCCGACGGCGATGGCGGCGATGGTCATGCCCTCGATGAGCGTGAAGGGGTCGCCCTCCATGAGCATGCGGTCGGCGAAGGTGCCGGAGTCGCCCTCGTCGGCGTTGCAGGCGATGTACTTCACGTCCGCACTGGCGTTGAGCACCGTCTTCCACTTGATGCCGGCGGGGAAGCCGGCGCCGCCGCGACCGCGGAGGCCGGATGCCGTCACCTCGGCGACGACCTCCTCGCCGGTCATGCTGAGGGCGCGGGTGAGCCCGGCGTAGCCGCCGTGCGCCCGGAAGTCGTCGAGGGAGAGCGGGTCGATGAGGCCGACCCGGGCGAAGGTGACGCGGTCCTGCGCCACGAACCAGGCGTGCTCCTCGATGTTGCCGAGGCGCAGGAGGTGCGGCCCACCGTGCGCGAAGTCGGCCGAGATGAGGGAGTCGAGGTCGGACGCGCGCACCGGCCCGTAGGCGATGCGCCCCTGGGCGGTCTCGACCTCGACGAGGGGCTCCAGCCAGGCCAGGCCGCGGGAGCCGTTGCGCACGAGTTCCACATAGGGGAGTTCGGCCAGGCGCGCAGCGACCTCGTCGGCGCCGACGGAGCGGGCCGAGCTGTCGGCGGGCACGTAGATCTTCACCGGAGGGCCTCCGTCACGATGTCGTCTGTGCAGTAGCCGTGCATGGTGCCGTCGATCTCGACGGTGGGGCCGAGCGCGCAGTTGCCGAAGCAGTACACGGCCTCGACGCTGAGGTTCTCGCTGTGCGAGCCCAGGGGATGGCCGGCGGCGGCGAAGGCGGCCTCGATCTCGCGGGCCCCGACGGACTGGCAGGCCTCGGAGCGGCAGACGCGCACCACGCGTCGGGCCGGGGGCGCCGTGCGCAGCTCGTGGTAGAAGGTGAGGACGCCGTGCACGTCGGCGCGGGACACGTTGCAGACCTGGGCCACCATGGGCACCGTCTCCGCGGGCACGTACCCGAAGCGGGCCTGGAGCGCCTGCAGCGCCACCAGCACCATGGTCTCGTCGGAGCGGTAGGGCTCGAGCACGGCGGCCGCGAGTCCCTCCGACCAGGCGTCGAATGTCATACGCACTCCCTCTTCACGGTGGCACCCGGGACAACCCCTCGCGGGCGTCCCCTCACGCAACCGTCGCGATTCGCTGGTGGGGGTTGCGGTTGCCCCCGGCGCGCTGCGTGAGCAGCGCGCCCGGGGACGACCACGTCCATTGCAGTGTTGCAGATCCGGTCAAATCGGTCAGAACAGACCGACGACCTTGCCGTCGATGAGGTCGATCTTCTCGGCCGACGGCAGTTTGGGCAGGCCCGGCATGGTCATGATGTCGCCGCAGACCATCACCACGAACTCCGCACCGGCCGAGAGGCGCACCTCGCGGATGTCGATGGAGTGGTTCGAGGGGGCGCCCCGCAGCTTGGCATCGGTGGAGAACGAGTACTGGGTCTTGGCCACGCACACCGGGAAGTGGCCGTAGCCGGCTGCCTGCAGGTCGGCGATCTGCTTGCGCACCTTGGAGTCCGCGGTGACCTCGCTGGCCCCGTAGATGCGGGTGGCGATCGAATTCACCTTGTCCCACAACGACATCTCATCGTCGTAGCAGAACTTCAGGTTGCTCGGGCGCTCGCACAACTCGACCACCTTGTTGGCCAGGGCGACGGTGCCCTTGCCGCCGTCGGACCAGTGGGTCGCCAGCACCACCTCGGCGCCGAGGGCCGCCACGCGCTCGCGCAGCAGGTCCAACTCGGCCGGGGTGTCGCTGTTGAAGCGGTTGATGGAGACGACCGCGGGCACGCCGAACACGTTCTGGATGTTGTTCACGTGGCGCTCGAGGTTGACCAGGCCCTTGCCCAGCGCGTCGAGGTTCTCATCGGTGATGGTCGCCAGCTCTGCGCCACCGTGGTACTTGAGCGCGCGCACGGTGGCGACGATGACCACGGCGGACGGGCGCAGTCCCGACTTGCGGCACTTGATGTCGATGAACTTCTCGGCACCGAGGTCCGCACCGAAGCCGGCCTCCGTCACCACGTAGTCCGCCAGCTTCAACGCCGACTGGGTGGCGATGACGCTGTTGCAGCCGTGGGCGATGTTCGCGAAGGGGCCGCCGTGCACGAAGGCCGGCGTGTGCTCCAGCGTCTGCACCAGGTTCGGCATGAGCGCGTCCTTGAGCAGGACGGTCATGGCGCCCTCGGCCTTGAGGTCCGAGGCGAGCACCGGCTTCAGGTCGCGTGTGTAGCCGACGACGATGCGGCCCATGCGGGCCTTGAGGTCGTCCAGCGAGGTGGCGAGGCAGAAGATGGCCATGATCTCGGAGGCCACGACGATGTCGAAGCCACCCTCGCGCGGGTAGCCGTTGCCGGGGCCGCCGAGTGACAGCACGACGTCGCGCAGGGCGCGGTCGTTCATGTCGACGACACGCTTGAAGGCGATGCGGCGCACGTCGATGCCGAGCGCGTTGCCGTGGTGGATGTGGTTGTCGAGCAGCGCTGCCAACAGGTTGTGGGCGAGCGCGATGGCGCCGAAGTCGCCGGTGAAGTGGAGGTTGATGTCCTCCATCGGCACCACCTGGGCGTAGCCGCCGCCGGCGGCGCCACCCTTCATGCCGAACACCGGGCCCAGCGACGGCTCGCGCAGGCAGATCATGGCGTCCTTGCCGATCTCGCGCAGGCCGTCGCCGAGGCCGACGGTGGTGGTCGTCTTGCCCTCGCCCGCTGGGGTGGGGCTGATGGCGGTGACGAGGACGAGCTTGCCGTCCTCGCGATCCTTCAGGGAGTCCAGGTAACCAAGCGAGATCTTCGCCTTGTAATGCCCGAACGGCTCCACTGCGGAGTCCGGGATGCCCAGCGACTCACTGATCTTCTGGATCTGCGACATGGTCGCGGCTTGGGCAATCTCGATATCTGAGGGCACGAACGTTCCTTTCGAATGCAGGGTGTGTCCGCTAGCGGGCGCGAATCGCGGCCGAGATGGCGGGGAGTACTTCGTGGAGGTCGCCGATGATGGCGTAGTCGGCGTGCGTCATGAACGGCGCTTCCGGGTCGGTGTTGATCGCGAGGATGGTCTTGCTCTTCTTGCACCCCGCGATGTGCTGCGTCGCGCCGCTGATGCCACAGGCGATGTAGAGGTCGGGTGCCACCTTGGTGCCGGTCTGGCCCACCTGCTCGGAGTGCGGGCGCCAGCCGTTGCTGGTGACCACGCGCGAGCAGCCGAGGGCCGCGTGCAGGAGTCCGGCGAGGTCCTCGAGGGGCCCCCACAGCTCGGCCGCACCGACGCCACGACCACCGGAGACGATGACCTTGGCCTCGGCCAGGGAGACGCCGCCGGTCTGCCCCTGCACGCGATCGACGACCTTGACGGCGCCGTCCGCAGCAGTGAGCTCGGGCGTGAAGGACTCTGCGGTGCACGACGTCGGTGCCGCCTCCGCGGCGACCGTGAAGGCGGGAACCGAGGCGATGAGCACGTTGTTGAGGTGCACCTTGGCGACCTCCAGCATGTTGCCGCCCCAACGGGTGCGGGTCACCTGCGCGGGCTTGCCGAGCGCGATCATGCTGCCCCC
>JAJXSV010000145.1 GCA_021784375.1 Actinomycetes bacterium
AATGCAGCATGTAATACGCGACATCGATGCCGTGCAGAGCCGCTTCCAGTGATACGGGATCCTCGGCATCGCCGCGCACGGCTTCCACCTCGTGGATCCAGGGGTAGTCGCGAAGACGCTCGGGATCGCGGGCCATGACCCGCACCCGGAAGCCCTCTTCCAGCAAGCGTGTGACCAATCGGCCACCGACGTAGCCGGTGGCGCCGGTGACGAGTGCCTGCAATGCCATGTGTCCCCCTCGGACTCCTTGGCAGAGTAGCGCAGGCGCCGGGCCGGGAGCGGGCTGCGCAACCTGCCCTCAGCGCTGCACGGATTCGGTGCTCAACCCGAACCAGCGCAGGTGCTCGAAATCCGCGGACAGGCCCGCGACGTGCTCGGGGAGTTGGGGCGTGGGCAACGACTGCAGCAACTGTCGGGCGGACTGCAGGTAGTGGTCGAGTTCGGTTTCGTCGGCACGGTCGTGGTGCGTGGGATAGACCATGCGTCCATCCGCGTCGTAGTGCACATCAGCCAGTCGCAGTGGCGGCTCGATCAGGCCGCCCTGATGACGCCACCGCCCGCTGGCCGTGTCGAAGCGGTAGAGCGGAAGCAGGCGCTCCCCGTAGCAAGCCACCAGATCCACAGCGTGCAGCAGGTAGGTGAAGGCGGCTTCGGAGATGAAGTAGTTGAAATTGATGCGTACCCAGCCCGGCTTGATGCCTTCACAGCCGGTGCTGATCTCCCGCTCGAACTCGTGTGAGCGCTCGATATCGATGCCCAGCAGTCGATGGCCGTATGGTCCGGCGCACGAACAACCACCGCGGGACTGGATGCCGAACAGATCATTGAGCACGGCCACCACGAAGTTGTGGTGCAGGTATTGGCCGCTGCTGCCGCGAATTACGAAGGACACGATCGACAGGCGGTCCGTCACGCGATTGCCGAGCACTTCGATGGCGGGGTTGGCCTGCCATGCTGCGAGCGCTCGTCGCACG
The DNA here is from genome assembly GCA_021784375.1 of Actinomycetes bacterium. The sequence goes on from JAJXSV010000145.1 coordinate 975, forward strand.
AAATCCTGCTCGTAGGCGTGGATCACCGAGGTCCCCACCGCCTGCTTGAGTTGGAACACCAGACCGGCTCTGATGGATTCGATGATGGCGGGCGTGCCGGCCTCTTCACGGCGTTCGGGGTTGTCGACGTACATGTGCTCGTCGGGGTTCACGTACGCCACGGTGCCCCCGCCGACCACGTCAGGAACCGTGTTGGTGAAGAGTCTCCGATCCGCGGCGAGCACACCGGGCGTGCCGGGCCCGCCGACGAATTTGTGGGGGCTGATGAACGCCGCATCCTTGCGCGTCAGGGGATCCTGGGGGTCGGGCACCATCTCGATGTCGACGTACGGTGCCGCCGCCGCGAAATCCCAGAAGGCGAGCGCCCCATGCTCGTGCAGCAGGCGGGTGACGGCGTTGGTATCGCTGAGGATTCCCGTCACATTGCTGGCCGCGCTGAAGGAACCAATGCGCAGTGGCCTGGCTGCGTAGCGAAGCAGTTCCTGTCGCAGGTGTTCGATGTCGATGTGCCCGTTGGCGTCCTCATGAATGACCACCACGTCGGCGATGGACTCGCGCCAGGGGAGTTCGTTGCTGTGATGTTCGAAGGGTCCGATGAACACCACCGGTCGGTCATCGGCCGGGATCTGTTCCAGCAAGGCATAGCGACGCGCCAGGTCAGCGGGCAGGCGCAGATTCATGACGCCGATCAGGCGATCGATGGCGGCGGTGGATCCGGAGCCCGCGAAGATGACGCAGGTGTCGTCATCGCCGCCGATGGCCCTGCGGATGATGTTGCGCGCGTCCTCGCGCAAACGAGTCGTCTGCAGTCCGGTGCCGCTGGACTCGGTGTGGGTGTTGGCGTAACGGGGCAGCACCTCATCGAGGATGAAGTGCTCGATGAAGTACAGACCCCTCCCGCTCGCGGTGTAGTCGGCGTAGGTGATCCGCCGCGGCCCGAAGGGGCCCTCCATCACCTCGTCGTCACCGATCAAGGACTGCCGGATCTGCGCCAGCAAGGGCGAATGGGGAAGGTCCGGAGCGGCTGCCGGGATCGCGAGTTCCATGCAGCCACAGTACGTCGCGGCAACCTGCGGGCGCAGCAGATTGCGCGGCTCCGCCTACGCTGTGATGCATGTCCGTGATTCCCGAACTCCCCACGCGTCGCATCGCCGATCTCGAGGTCTCCCGCATCGGCCTGGGCTGCATGCCCGCCTCCTTCACCTCCGATCCGGCCCGCCATGAGCAGGCCATCGCTGCCATCCAGCAGGGGCTGGACGCAGGCATCAACTTCCTCGATACGGCCGACATCTACGCGCCCACATGGAATGCCATGGGCCACAACGAACGCCTGGTGGCCGAGGCCCTGCGCACCTGGAATGGCTCGGCCGAGGCCAGGGCCCGCGTCGTCGTCGCGACCAAGGGCGGTATCACGCGGCGCCCCGGCGAACGCTGGGGACGCAACGCTGGGCTGGATTATCTGCTGCGTGCAGTCGAGGCCTCGGCCTGTCGACTGGGTGTGCAGCACATCGATCTCTGGCAGCACCATCGCATGGATCCCTCGATGTCCTTCGAGGAGCAGTTCGAACACGTGATGGCACTGCGCGAGCAGGGCATCGTGCGTCGCATCGGTCTCTCCAACGTCAGCGCCGACATGCTGCGGCGAGCCATTCGCATGGCGGGCTCGCCGCTCGACGGCGGTGTGGTGTCGGTGCAGAACGAGTTCTCGCCCGGTTACCGGCAATGGGCGGACGTGCTTGACCTGTGCGCGCAACACGGCATCGCCTTCCTGCCCTGGTCGCCGTTGGGTGGCGGCAGCAACTTCAAGCAACTGCCCGCGCGCTTCCCGGTCATCGCCCACATTGCCGAGGAGCGTGGGGTCTCGCCCTATGTGGTCACGCTGGGTTGGCACCTGCGGCTGGCGCCGGTGGTCATTCCCATTCCCGGCACTTCCAGCGTCGCCTCTGCGACCAGCAGCGCCGCTGCGGCGAGCTTCGAGCTGAACGACGACGAGTTCGCGCGTATTCAAGCCTCGTTGCCCGAGAGCGCGCCGCTGAGTGACGAACTCACGCCGGCGCCGCCCTTCCGCGACGCCGCTTGATTCTTGGGCCCTGCGACAGCGACGGGCCGTTACTCCCGTGCGGGGAGCCGTGCCTTGCACGCGGTACTTTTGAGACGTGAGAATTGCCATCATCGGTGCCGGTGCCATCGGTGGCTACTACGGCGGATTGTTGTCGGAAGTCGCGGATGTCACCTTCATCGTGCGCGGGGCCACGCTCGAGGCACTGCGTTCGCGAGGCTTGCGGATCGATGATGACCGGGGTTCGCGAGTCCTCGCGGTGCAGGCAACGGACCGACCCGCGGACGCAGGCATCGCCGACGTCGTCATCGTCACCACCAAATCGCGCGATCTGCGCGCTGCGCTCGCCGCGGCGCTGCCCCTGGTCGGGCCGCAGACCATCGTCATGCCGGTGCAGAACGGGGTCGAGGCGCCGTACGTCGTCGCAGAATTCGTCGCCGAACAGGCAGTGGTGCCCTGCATCGTGCGCGGATTCCTCGAGCACGTGGCACCGGCTCACGTGGCCTATCACGGTGGCCCGCGTTCCTTCACCTTCAACAGTTGGGACAATCAGCCCTCCGCCACAGTGCAGGCGACGGCCTCGGCAATTCGCACTGCCGGTTTCGAAGCGGTGGTCGCGGAGGATGTGTGGGTGGAGCTGTGGGAGAAGGCCATGTTCGTGGTGTCCTTCGGTGCCCTGGGCGCGTTGACAGAACAGCCACTGGGAGTGCTGCGCAGCGCCCTGCGTGAGCAACTCACGGAAACCATCAGCGAGATCGCCGCGGTGGCCAGAGTGCGGGGGGTCCCGCTCACTGCGGACGCGGTTGCGAGAACCCTGCAGTTCGTCGACGCCATGCCCGAGGACGCGACCACCTCGATGCAGCGCGACATCATGGATGGCAAGGCATCTGAGCTTGATGCGCAGACGGGTGGCATCATCCGTCTGGCTCGGAAATCCGCTGTGGACACGCCGCGGCTCGACCTCATGCACGCCGTGCTCTCGCTGCGTCCGGGGCAAGCGCTCTGACCTACTCGTCGATGGCCTCACGGGCCGCGCGCAGCAGTGCGCTCACGGGCGCGGTCAGGGGCGACCGCCACAGCGCTTGCAAGGGCACGGTCGCGGGCTGCGTCAGTGGTCGTGATACGAGTGGCGCCGGCTCCGTGACGGCATAGTCCCGCGGCACGATGGCAAAGGCCCTGCCCTCGCGCAGCAGATAGGACCGTGCGCCGGAAATCCGAGTGCTGCCAGTGAGGATGAGCGGATCGAGACCGCGCTCCTGACACAGTTTGAGCAAGGCGTCGTGGTACTCGGGATTCTGTTCCCGTGGCCACATGAGCAGGGGCAGTCGCGCAAAGCGCTTGAGATCGATGCTGCGCCCCTGACCCGCCAGCGACACATGCACCACCACCTGCAGTTCGTCATGCGCGAGTGTGCGCCGGCCGCAGCCAGGCGTGGCGGTGACGTGATGTCCGATGCCCAGGTCGGCGCGGCCGGCTCGCACCGCTTCAGGCACGCCACCAGTGTCCACTTCGACCACATGGATCTCGATCTCCGGCCGCTGGGTTTCCAGCGTGCGCAGTACCGCGGGCAGCAGCCGGTTCACCACGCTGGGCGTCGCGGCGACGCGCAGGGCACGCGTACCGGGGGAGCGCAGTTGCTGCGCCTCACTCATGAGACGCGCTGCGTCGGCCAACATGGTCTCGGCGATGGGCAGCAGCGCACCCCCAGCTGCCGTGAGTTTGGCCCCGCCCGGACCGCGCTCGAATAGGGGAGTGCCGAGCGTGCGCTCCAGCAGCTTGATCTCCTTGCTGAGCGTGGGCTGCGCCAGGCCCAGAGTGACGGCGGCGCGGCCGAAATGCGATTCCGCGGCCACGGCGCGAAAGGCCCGTAACTGGCGCAGCGTCAGCTCCATAGCTTCAGTCTATGTAGCGATGCAAGATCAGTGCTTGTTGGGCATGAAGGGGCCGCGTATCGTCAAGGCGTAGCACTCCCGCCCCGAAAGGCCGCTCATGACCGACTTCTTCTTCGTCAGCACCGAGGTCCGCGAGGCGCTGGCCGCCGGGCAGCCCGTCGTGGCCCTGGAGTCCACCATCTTCACCCACGGCCTGCCACGCCCCCGCAACCTCGAGGTGGCGCTGGAGGGCGAGGCGGTGATCCGCGCCGCCGGTGCGGTGCCGGCCACCATCGGCGTGCATCGCGGCGTCCCCACCGTGGGCCTGACTGCGGCGCAGATAGAGGAGATGGCGAACGACGACACCCTCATCAAGGCTGCCACGCGTGAACTGGCCTATGCGGCGGTCACGGGCGTGAGCGCCGGCACCACCATCGCCGCCACCGCCTTCCTGGCGCGGGCCGCCGGCATCGACGTCTTCTCCACGGGCGGCCTCGGCGGTGTGCATCACGGCGCTGAGACCAGCTTCGACGAGTCCGCCGATCTCGCCGGCATGGCCAACACCTCCATTGTGCTGGTGAGTTCGGGCGCCAAGGCCATCCTCGACATCGCCAAGACCCTGGAACGCTTTGAAAGCCTCGGCGTTCCCGTGATCGGCTACGGCACCAACCGCTACCCGGGTTTCTACGTGGCCGATTCCGGTTACCCCGTTTCCGCTCGCCTCGACAGCCCCGAACAGATCGCACAGATGCTCCGCACGCATCGCGGTATCGGTGCAACCAGCGGCCTGCTCATCGCCAACCCCATCCCCGCGGCCGATTCGCTGGACGCCGAGGAGCTCGACGTCATCATCCAGCGCGCCTGGCACGACCTCGAGCGTGACGGCGTCTCCGGCCAGCAGGCCACGCCCTACCTGCTCGACTACATCCGCCGTGCCACCGACGGCCGCAGCCTGGATGCCAATGTGGCTTTGTATTTCAACAACATTCGCCTGGCCGTGCAGATCGCGAAGTCGCTTGTGGGTGCCCAGGGCTGATGCTTGGCGTCATCGGC
>JAJXSV010000146.1 GCA_021784375.1 Actinomycetes bacterium
TTCCGTGGCACTGCTGGGCCGATCCCAGGGGTCGGCACAGACCGCCGCCACCACGGCGGCACTCGCCAGCTCACCCGCCGCATGGCCACCCATGCCATCGGCAACCACCAGCAGGTGGGCATCGGCGTACCCGGAGTCCTCATTGCCGGAGCGCACCAGGCCCACGTGTGACGAAGCCGCATGACGGAAGGAGATCATGAGCCGACCACGATCTCCGTGCGGCCGATGCGCACATGCATGCCGCTGGCCAGCGGAGTGAGTGAAGTGATGCGTTTGCGCTCCACCCAGGTGCCGTTGGTCGAGCCCAGGTCCTCGATCACCCAACCGTGCTCACGCGGCACGATGCGGGCATGGTGGGGCGACGTGAAGTCGTCGTCGACGACGATGGTGTTGTCGGGCTCGGTGCCGAAGCTGATCGCTTCGTCCTCCAACTGGACACGCTGTGAGGAGCCGTCGAAGCGGGTGACCACGATGTGTGCGCCACGTCGTGAGCGGATATGTCGGGGCTGGTGATGTAGTTGCTGGCGCTGGGTGCTGCGGCGGCCGGCGTGACGACCGTCAGCGACCAGATCGCGACGCAAGGTGCTGAGGACTCCGAACACGAAAAGCCACAGCGCCACGAGCAGTCCGAGGCGAAGCAGCGTCAGCGTGAGTTCGGACAAGCGTCACCTCACGTGGAATTCGATGACCGTGGGACCGATCGTGATGTCGGTGTCGTGGTCCAGCGCAATCTCGGTGATGCGCTCCTTGCCGATCCAGGTGCCATTGGTGGAGCCGCAATCCCGCAACAGGATGGGCATGGACAGCACGATCTCCGCGTGATGGCGGGAGACGCCGGCGTCGTCGATCCGGATATCCACATCGGTGCCACGACCGATGCGCGTGGTGTGACGTGTGAGCGGATGGATGAAGCCATCCACGATGAGATGCGGTCCGCTGCGACTGGTCTCGCCATCTTCGGGCTTGTCGGCCCGGGCCTCGGTGCGAACGCGGAAGAGGCCGGTGTTGAGTGAGGGGTCCTCGCTGAACTTCACGCCGGCAGTGCCGATGAGCTGGCATTGCTGTTCCGCTGCATATTCCGACACCACGTTCGCCAGCTCTGTGCACAGTGGCGCTTCGAAGGCCATCAGCCGCTCGAAGTCGCGGGACGAGAGATCGATGGTGAAGAGATTCGGCACCACGTTGCGCATGGCACCGATGGTGACCACATGGTCATCGAGTTCACGCTGCAAGGCGGCGGCGATTTCCACCGGCTGCACCTCAGCCTTGAAGGCGCGAGCGAATGCGCCGTTGACCAATTGATCGAGCCGCTGCTCGAATCTATCCAACAACTGCACGGCTGCCTCCCATCGGAATGCTAGTCGCCGCCCCCCGCAGGGATGGATGCGACAATGCGCCAATGACCTCGATGACTGCGGACGTGTTGGTGGTCGGTGCGGGTCCCGCCGGCTCCGCTGCGGCCGTCTGGGCGGCACGGTCGGGCCGTGACGTCGTGCTCATCGATGCGGAGAACTTCCCTCGTGACAAGACCTGCGGGGATGGCCTCACACCGCGCGCCATCGCCCAGTTGCAGCTGCTGGGTATGGGCGACTGGCTGCGCTCGCGACCCCGTAACCGGGGCATTCGCATGATCGGCTTCGGCACCCAACACGATGTGGCCTGGAACGGTCCCCACTTGCCTGACTTCGGAAGCGCGGCACCACGTACCGAACTCGATGACGCCCTTCGGCAAATGGCGGTTGAGAGCGGTGCGCGCTTCCACGGCGGAGTGCGTGCACTGGGCGCCTTGTGCGATGCACGCGGGCGTGTGGAAGCGGTGACGGTCAAGGGCCCGGATACGACCTCGGAGATCCGCTGTCGGTCGCTCATCGTTGCCGACGGAGTGCGCTCACGCCTGGGCGGCAGTCTGGGGCGCGTCTGGCATCGTGACACCGTGTACGGCGTGGCAGCGCGCGCGTACGTACGCAGTGCCCGGCATGACGAGCCCTGGATCACCTCGCACCTGGAATTGCGTGATGAGCAGGGCCAGGCCGTCGCGGGCTATGGCTGGCTGTTCCCTCTTGGCAATGGCGAGATCAACCTGGGAGTGGGCTCACTGGCCACGCAGAAGCAGCATGGCAAGGTGAATCTGCATGCCCTGCTTCGTCAGTATTCCGCAACCCAGCGCGCGGCCTTTGGCCTGGATGAGGAATTGCGTGCGGAGGCCTCCGCCATGCTGCCCATGGGTGGCGCTGTCACCAAGGTGTCCGGTCCCAACTGGCTGCTCATCGGTGACGCAGCTGCCTGCGTGAACCCGCTCAACGGTGAGGGCATCGATTACGGCCTGGAGACGGGCCGGCTGGCCACCGAGGTACTTGCGGCGGAAGACCTCACGACGTTGTGGCCGGGTCTGCTCCGTGAGCAGTACGGCGACACCTTCTCGGTGGCCCGGCGCATGGCCGCCTTGCTCACCTACGACTGGTTCCTGCCCGTGTTCGGCCCCATCGGCATGCGTTCCGGGCGCGTCATGTCGATCGCAGCGCGCGTGATGGGCAATCTGGTGACGGACGAGGATCGCGATCTGGTGGCACGCGCCTGGCGCCTGGCCGGCGCGGCCTCCCGTCGCGTAGATGCGCGCCCGCTCTGGAACTGATCACTTCTGGTTCTCGGAGCGCTGCCTTCGCTGTTTCCGGTGCTTCCAGGTGACGTAGGCGAAGCCGATCATGATGATGATCGACGTGTTGGAATGGCTGAGGAAGGAATTCTCGGCGAAGATCGCAAACGACCCTGCTGTGATGCCAACACCGGCGAAGATCAGCATGCGGGTTGAGCCCATGTACTTGGGATGACGCCAGTGGATGGGTAGGTCCGCGGTCATGAGTGAGGTGGTCATGGCACAGGCAGCGCCGAGGACGTAACCGAAGACGAGATCCGATACCCAGTGCGTGTCCCGCGCCCACGAACTCACCGCCACCTCCACACAGAGGGCGCCGATCACGGTGGTCCCGAGGTATCGCCAACGTACGCGTGACGCGAACATGGCCATGATGCCGAGCGCCGCCGCCGCACCGAGGTTGGCGGTGTGGCCCGAGGGATAGGCGCCGATGCCGATCCATTGGGTGTTGAAGAATTCCGGGTGCATGGGGTCCTCGCGCGGCGTGGGCCGGAAGGTGATGATCTTCATGAAACCGGTAGCGCCGTTGGTCATGATGAGCGTCCACACCGCGGTTATGGGCGGATGCATATCCCGCCTCCGGATGGCCAGCCAGATCCCCGCGCCCAGGGTTACCGGATACACGATGCTGCGCAGCCCGGGCTTCTCCGTGACGCGTGCAATCTCGTTGATGATGGGGTGGGAATGCCACATGCCCAGGACCAGACGGATGTCGAGGGCATTGAAGAGGCCGGTGAGCAGCAAGGCCGTGCCCACGACGTACACGATCCAAGTCCACTTGGTGTAGCGGATGAGTTTGCGGCGCTGGGAGGGACGGAGCACGACGTATGGATGCGTGAGGCCCTCCTCAGGCACCGTCATAGGACACTCCGCACGCCGCTCTAGGGAAGCGGCATTGGATTATTCCACGGTCCCGGGCCGCAGCCTCAGTCGTCGGCGGAGTCCTGCGCGTCCTCGGCACTGCTCTGGGGATGCGGTGAGGCACTGTCCGAGGCGCTGGGATACGACAGCGGGCGCGGGGTCGGGGCCTTGACGTCGGGTGCTGTGACCGCCGCAGTGCGGCGCTGCAGCGGCCGGGGCGACCGCGCCGTGCTCACGGACGGTGGGGCCGCTGCGCTGCGCTGCGGATGGGCGCTGGGGCTGCTGGTAGCGGCCGGGGTCGTGGGCTCCGGGGCATCAGATTTCTGTGTTTGCGTCGGCAGGCTGGGCGCCGCTGTCGCCTGCACCACCCGCAAGGCGCGATCGGCGACCGTGTGTGCGGCGGTCGCGTTCTGGATGGCCCAAGCCGCGGAGCTGATTCCCAGCAGGATGACGGCGGCGGCCCCCACCACGGCGACACCCGCGAGTCCCGCATCTGCGCGTCCGTGGCGACCCTTCATGGCAACAGGCTACGACCAGTGAGCCAGCCCTCGTCGAGGTTCCGGTAAAGCGGGAGCCAAACCTGCGCCGTGGAGGTCGCGTGGGTCGCCACCTGGCCTTGCCACCCGTGTAAGCATTCACTCATGCTCCTATTGGTGGTTGAGGACGATGCGGCGATCTACGAACCCCTGGTCGCTGCGCTGCGACGCAACGGTTTCGACGTCGACCACACGCGGCTTGGCGCGCAGGCCATAGGCCTGGTGCGGGACCACAATCCCGACGTCATGCTGCTGGACCTGGGTCTGCCCGACCTCGAGGGTCTGGAGGTCCTGAAGCAGGTACGGCGCATCAGTGACGTCCCCATCATCATTGCCACCGCCCGTGGCGAGGAGACGGATCGCATCGTGGGGCTGGAGTTGGGTGCCGACGACTACGTGGTGAAGCCCTACTCGGTACGGGAGTTGGCGGCACGTATTCGCGCCATCAGCCGACGTCGACGCAGCGAGCAGCAGATGGGAACCGACCGGCTGGTGGTGGATCGCAGCCGCCGCAAGGTTCAGCTCGATGGCAACGAGGTGGAGCTCACGGCCAAGGAGTTCGAGCTGCTCTCCGTGCTCGCCGAGGAACCGGGGCGGGCGGTGACGCGCCAGGAGCTGTTCTCACGGGTCTGGGACCCGGTCTGGGTGGGTTCGGGGAAGTCCCTCGATGTGCATGTGGCAACCCTGCGCCGCAAGCTCGGTGACAGCTCGCTTATCGAGACAGTGCGCGGAGTCGGGTACCGGCTGGCCACCCCGTGACCAAACGACTTGTCATCGTGATGACGCTCATCGCCGCGTCGGTTGCGATGGCGTTGGCGCTGCCACTGGTCGGTCTGGTGGTGGCCTCCGAGCGCTCGGCACTCGTCAACGAACTGCAGGTGGAGGCGCTGGCCACGGCCTCCTTGCTCTCGTCACAGCCCTTGTCGCAATGGCCTGCCACCGTTGCCGCCGCGCCCTCGCGACCCAACGAACGCGTGGTGGTGGTGAACGCCAATCTCGATCTCATCGCCGATAGCGACAAGAGCAATCTCGATCGCAGTTTCAATCGGCCGGAGATCGTGCGCGCCCTGGGTGGCGTCATGTCGTCGGACATCCGTCCTTCCAGGACGCTGGGCACGGACCTGCGCTTCGTGGCGGCACCCATCGTCAAGAACGAGAAGATCGTTGCCGCCGTGCGCTACTCGCTACCCGAGAACGCGGTGCAAGCAGCGGTGCATCGCACGGAATGGTCGCTCGCCTTGTTCGTGGGAGCAGTGACGCTGGTGGCCGGCATCATCGCCTGGCTCATCGCCTCCTCCATTGCGGCGCCGGTCCGGGGTCTGGCCGATCTGGCCGGACGCCTGCATGGGGATCTTGGCCTTCGGGCCCGTGAGGACAAGGGACCGCATGAGGTCCGGGCCGTCGCGCGCGCCCTCAACCAGACCGCCGAACGGCTGCAGGATCTCGTGCGTCGCACCGAACGAGTGGCCGCGGATGCCTCCCACCATCTGCGGACTCCGCTCACCGGCATCCGCATCCGGCTCGAGGGCATTGAGGACATGGCGAGCGATCCCGAGCTGGCACAGGAAGCGCATCATGCACTGGAGGAGGTCGATCGCCTGGCCCATCGCATCGACGAAGTGCTGGCGCTGGCCAAGAGCGATGAAGTGCCCAAGGAACTCGTCGATGCCAGCGCGGAGACGCGTGGACGCATCCGGCAGTTCGAGGCCATCGCGCAGGATCACCGCCTGGTGCTGCTCACCCAACTCGCAGATGCTGCCATGGTGCGGGCGGAGGCGGGTGCCATTCCGCGCATCATCGACGAACTGCTGGGCAATGCCGTGAACTACGCCAAGACCACGATCGGTGTCACGCTGGAAGCCGCCGCCGATACCGTCACACTCACGGTGGAGGACGACGGCCC
>JAJXSV010000147.1 GCA_021784375.1 Actinomycetes bacterium
CGGACGTCAGCGCGGGCACACCGAGGTGTACCGCGGTGCGGAGTACCGCATCGACCTGGTGCCCAAGGTGCGGCTGGAGCTCGTCGTCGACGACAGCCAGGTGGACGGCCTCATCGATCTCATCGTCGAGGCGGCCCGCACGGACCGCATCGGCGACGGCAAGATCTGGGTGACGAACCTGGACGAGGTGGTCCGGGTGCGCACCGGCGAACGCGGACCCGGCGCGGTCTAGGGGATCCCATGGGCACCGCCGCCGAGCTGCTGAAGGCACGATCGCTCATCCCGGTCGGGATGCCATCGCGCACGCGCACCGACGCGCTCGTGAAGGCGACGGACTCCTGGGTCTCGCAACTGGCCGCGGACGCCGGCCTGGCCGCCATCGGCGGCACCCTGATCGCCGTCGGCGGCTACGGTCGCGGCGAACTCGCGCCCTACAGCGACCTCGACCTGCTGCTCGTCCATCCCAACTCCGCCTCTGCGGCGGATGTCGCCCGCGTCGCCGACGCCATCTGGTACCCGATCTGGGATGCCGGCGTGGCGCTGGACCACAGCGTGCGCACCATGGCAGAGACCCGTCGCCTGGCGTCCGGCGAGTTGAAGGTGACGCTCGGCATCCTCGATGCGCGCTACGTCGCGGGTGATGCCGCGCTGGCCGACTCGGTGCGCACGAGCGTGCTCGGTGACTGGCGTGGCCTCGCCCAGAACCGGCTGCCGGAACTGCACGAGGAGGTGCTGGCACGCATCGCCCGCGAACACGAACTCCCGCACCTGCTCGAACCCGACCTCAAGGACTCCTACGGGGGGCTTCGTGACGCGGCGATCCTGCGTGCCATTGCCGCCAGCTGGGTCACCGACTACTCGCATGCCGAGGTCGATGCCGCCGCGCAACGACTCATGGACGTGCGCGATGCCCTCCACCAGGTGACCGGTCGCGCCACCGCCAAGCTCGCCATGCAGGAGCAGTCCCGGGTTGCCGAGCTGCTGCAGGTGCGCAGTGACGACCTGCTCCTGCGCGAGGTCATCGACGCGGGCCGTGCCATCGCCTACGCATCGGATGTGACGTGGCAGCGCGTCACCCGTCTCACCCGCAAGAAGTCGGTGATGCAGCGCCTCCGAGCGCAGCCCGAGGAGCGCTTCCCGCTGGCGGATGGCGTGGTCGCGCAGAACGGTGAGGCCTTCCTGGCGCGCGAGGCGCGCCTTGACCGTGACCCGCTGCTCCTGCTGCGCACCGCGGCCGCTTCGGCGCAGGCCGGCATGCTCATCGCTCCCGAGACGGTCGCACGGTTCGCCATGTCCCCGCTGGAGATCCCGCAACCATGGCCGCGCGCCGCGCGTGACGCCCTCATCTCCTTCCTCGGTGCCGGTGCGGGTGCCGTGGCCGTCTGGGAGGCGCTCGACAACGCGGGCTGCTTCACCCGACTGCTTCCCCACTGGGAATCGGTACGTTCGCTGCCGCAGCGCAACGCGCTGCACACGTACACCGTCGATCGGCATCAGGTGCAGGCGGCCGCCAATGCCGCCGCATTCATGCGTGACGTGACCCGCCCGGACCTGCTCGTCGTGGCAGCGCTGTTCCACGACATCGGCAAGGGCCGGGGCCCGGACCACAGCTCCACCGGTGCAGCGCTCATGCAGGACATCGCCACCAGGCTCGGCTTCCCACCGGCGGATGTGGCAAGCCTGCGTGTGCTCGTGCAGCACCACCTGCTGCTCTCCGAAGCCGCGACCCGCCGCGACCCCGAGGATCCCGCCACCATTCGTGCCGTGGTCGCCGCCGCCGGCTCACACGACATGCTCGACCTGCTCCAGGCGCTCACGGAGGCCGATTCGTTGGCCACCGGGCCGGCGGCCTGGTCCGATTGGAAGGCGCGCCTGATCGCCGACCTCGTCCACCGTGCGCACGCCGCGATGGAGGGGGTCACCGCGCCGGAGGCGCCGCCCTTGTGGGACGCCCATGCGCAGCTCGTGCGTGCGGAGGGCACCCGCATCGCGGTCGCAGCCGAGTCCGACGGCGTGCAGGTGGCGGTGGCAGCGCAGGACCGGGTCGGGCTCATCTCGACCGTGGCCGGCGTGCTCTCGCTGCAGCGCCTCGATGTCCGTTCTGCCCAGTTCGAGACACGCGACGGTCGCGCCCTGCAGTCCTGGATGACCGTGCCCACCTTCGGGGACCCACCCGCAGCGGAACTGATCGAGACGCAGATCCGCCGTGCCATCGATGGCTCGGCGGCACTGGACGCGGCCATCTCCTCGTTGCGGGCCGTGCGCCCCAAGCGTCGAGGCTTCACTCCGCCGCCGCCCAAGGTGCGGTTGCTGGAGCACGCCAGCGACCGAGCAGACGTGCTCGAGGTGCGGGCGCATGATGCACCGGCGCTGCTCTGGCGGGTGACGCGAGCCTTGGCGGACATGGACTTCAACGTCCTCAACGCCCGTGTCGAGACCCTCGGTTCCGAGGTCATCGATGTCCTCTACCTCGTCGACGCGGACGGCAGCCGACTGCTGCCGCACCGACGCGAGGATGCCGTCGAAGCCGTCTCCACGGTGCTCCTGGCGGCGGACAACGGCTGATCGGGCCGTCCGGCGCCTCCGATAGTCTGGCGCCCCTCACTGCTTAGGGGTTCACGATGTTCGGTCAGTTGTCGGATCGCCTTGCCGACACGTTCAAGTCGCTTCGTGGCCATGGCAAGTTGGCCCAGGCCGACATCGACCGCATGGTCCGCGAGATCCGCAGCGCACTACTCGAGGCGGATGTCGCGCTGCCCACGGTCAAGGTGTTCACGGACCGCATTCGTGAGCGGGCGGCGGAGACCGATCTCACCGGCCAACTGAATCCGGCGCAGACCATCGTCAAGATCGTGCACGAGGAGCTCGTCGAGGTCCTCGGCGGCGAGACCCGTCGTCTGACCTTCGCCAAGCTGCCGCCGACCGTCATCATGCTGGTGGGCCTCCAGGGCGCTGGCAAGACCACCCTGGCGGGCAAGCTGGCGCGCCACCTGAAGTCACAGGGCCACACGCCCCTGCTGGTGGCCGCGGACCTCCAGCGACCGAACGCCGTGGACCAGTTGAAGGTGGTCGGCGACCGTGTCGCCGTGCCCACCTTCGCTCCGCAGCCGGGCAACGGCGTCGGAGACCCCATCAAGGTCGCACGCGAGTCGATCGCCTTCGCCAAGCAGAAGCTGCATGACATCGTCATCGTCGACACCGCCGGTCGTCTCGCCATCGACGAGGACATGATGGCGCAGGCCCGCGGGATCCGTGATGCCGTGACGCCGGACGAGATCCTGTTCGTCGTCGACGCCATGATCGGGCAGGACGCGGTGCGCACCGCGGCTGCCTTCGGCGAGGGAGTCGGCTTCGACGCCGTCGTCCTCACCAAGCTCGACGGCGATGCCCGCGGCGGCGCCGCGCTGTCCATCCGCGAGGCCACGGGCCGCCCCATCATGTTCGCGTCCACCGGCGAGCGCATGGAGGACTTCGAGCCCTTCCACCCGGACCGCATGGCGTCGCGCATCCTCGACATGGGGGACATGCTCACGCTCATCGAGCAGGCGGAGCGAGCCTTCGACGCCGAACAGCGTGACCGCTTCACCCGCAAGATGCACAGTGGCGACGACTTCACGCTCGAGGACTTCGTCGAGCAGTTGCAGGCGCTACGCAACATGGGGCCGATGTCGAAGATGCTCGGCATGCTGCCCGGAGCCGGCCAGATGAAGCAGCAGCTCGACAACCTCGACGAGCGGGAGCTCGATCGCACAGCAGCCATCGTGTACTCCATGACGCCGCAGGAGCGCCGCGATCCCAAACTGCTCAACGGCTCACGGCGGGCTCGCATCGCTCGCGGCTCCGGCACCACCGTGACTGCCGTGAACTCGCTGGTCAACCGCTTCGAGCAGGCGCAGAAGATGATGAAGCAGGCGGCCAAGGGCGGCAGCATCCCGGGCATGGGTCCGCTCCCCGGTCTGCCGAAGGCGCCCAAGCCGCCACAGCAGAAGAAGGCCAAATCGCGGTCGGGGAATCCGGCCAAGCGCGCGGTCGAGGAGGCCGGCGGCTTCTATGTGGACGCGAGCACGGCGGCCAAGCCGTTCACTGCCGACGACCTGCCGAGCGGCCTCAAGAAGTTCCTCAAGTAGCGATTCGCACCCCGGCCGAGGACCACGTTGCGGCGCAGCCGATCGCGGTCCTCGGAACGTTCGTTCAGGCGCTGGGCCCGGGGTTCGGGGACAGCGCGGTCGCCGTGTCCGGCCGTCCGAATCCGCCCCCGCTTGGGAGCAGCACCTTGCAGGTGTCGTAGGCAGCCTTGGTCTTGGGGTTCGTGAGGTCGAGGCCGAGGAAGCCGCGACGCGCTCCGGAAGGCGCCTGCGCCGACCCTGCGGTGGCGGTGTCGTTGACGGGCAGGGCGATGGTGACGCCGTGGTCCCTCATGCACGTCTGGAAGGCCGCGAACTGCGGCGTGCTCATCAGGCGGCGTCCCCCGCTGCCGAAGCCGCCCTGGGGCAGGAGCGAGCGGCAGGCGCTGAACGCCGCCTGCGTCTTGGCATCCACGGATGGACGCGCCGAAGGCGCCGCGCCGCCTGCCCCGCCCTGCTGGTTGCGCCGGAAACCGAAGGCGCCCTGGACGCCTGTCACCCCATGCTGCTTCAGGCAGGCTTGGAACTTCGAGAAGGCTGCGCTGTTGGGGCGCTGCGGGTTGGCGGCCGATCCACCAGTGGGGCCGACCGTTGCCCCGCCGCCGCCCACTGACGGATTGGTGGGCGTGGTGGTGGCGGCAGCGCCGCCGGAACTGCCGCAGCCGGCCAACAGCAACGCTGCTGCCCCGAGTCCGACGCTGACGAGTTGGGATCGCTTCACTTGTGCTCCACGGTGATGGTTGCGGCCGCGACGGTGCCGTCACTGCCGGTGGTGCCGTTGACGCTGACCTGGGCGCCGATCTTGACCGACGCGATGGTGCTCGCCGCCTGGATGGTGGTGCGCGCATCGGTGGACACCACGGTGGTGGTGCCGTCCGTCGCCCGCACGTACACCTTGTGGTTTGGTGCATCCACCAGCACGACGGAGCCCGTCACGGCAGGCGTCGCAGTCGTGGTCGCGCCGCCCAGACCGGCAGTGGCCGTGTCGAAGCTGGCACCGAAACCGCCGAAACCGCCAGCCGCGAACTGGGAGCGCAGGCGCGAGAACTGCGAGGTGATGGCTGAGGACGCCGCGGCGGTGCCGTTGCGCTGCTGGTACCAGATGCCCGCCGAGGCGCCGATGGCGAATACCAGGAGTACACCGAGCACGACGGTGAACCTGTTCGACCAGCGATAGGCGCCGCGATGCAGCATGTCCGCGAGGTCGTCGTCCGCCGCTCCCGCCCACTCGAAGGGGTCGGTTGGATTCGCATTGGTGTCGGTGGGCGTATCACTCATAGCGCAGTGCCTCAATCGGTCGAAGTGATGCGGCGCGGCTGGCCGGGTAGCCGCCGAAGAAGAGTCCGATGAGCACGCACACGCCGAAGGCGAGCGCGACCGAACCCGGCACGATGACCGGTGTGACTCCCATGATCGTGAACTTGCTGCCGATGATGCCCGCGGCCACGCCCAGCAGTCCGCCGAGCACGGACAGCACGACCGACTCGACGAGGAACTGGCCCAGGATCGCGCCCTTGGGGGCTCCGATGGCCTTGCGGATGCCGATCTCACGGGTCCGTTCAGTCACCGTCACGAGCATGATGTTGGTGATGCCGATCCCACCGACGAGCAGCGAGATCGCCGCTACGGCTGCGAGCAGGGTGGTGTAGATCTCGGTGGTCGCCGTATCATTAAAAAACAGGGTGGTCTGGTTGAGGATATGGTAGTCGCGGTTGTTCGTGTTGGTGATCCTGTGCCTGGAGTCGAGGATCGCGTAGATCTCATCCTGCGCCGGCGTGGTGGCGGTTGCGCTGTTCGCCTCCACCGTGATCTGGCGAAGGCTGCCG
>JAJXSV010000148.1 GCA_021784375.1 Actinomycetes bacterium
AACCGCGAGGGAGTCGGCCCAGTCCAAGTCCGTGAGCGACGTGGCGGAGGCCTTCTTCTGGTCGACGATGCGCTTGAGCGTCGAAATGATGTCGTCCGCCGTGATCGGCTTTCCGTTGGAGAACTTGAGACCGCTGCGCAGGGTCACCGTCCAGATCGTCGCGTCCGCGTTGGAGCTGATCGACTTCGCGAGTCTCATGACGATCTTGTGGTTTGCGTCATAGCCCGCGAGCGACTCGTACAAGGCGTGGACACGTGCGATGTCCGCCTCGTTGGCAGGGCTGTGGGCATCGAGGGTGTCGGTGGAGCCACCACCTGCAACACCGACGGTGAGGGTGCCGCCCTTGACCGGCTTCGCAGCCAGAGGGGCGGCATGTGCTGAGCCCATCGTGGGCACGACCAGCGCGAGCATCGCCACAGCAGCGACGATCGATCTCCGTGACCGGGACGAGAGAGTCATGCCCATGGCATTCTCCATTCGACTAACGCATCAGTTTGATGCGGATCCGGAACGTATCCCCGGTGCGCCATCGTTCGATAGACCAATCAACAAGTTCTCCGCTAACAATCCGTAGTGATGCAGGTCACGTCGCCAGCCGGGGCCCTGCGCACGCCGAGCGTCCCCTCGGTGCGTTGGACAGATCGTGCACAATCTTCCCCATGACCGAGAGCAACGGGCGCTTTGACAAGCATCGCCGCGAGCGCATTCTGGAGTCCGCCGCCCACCTCATCGCCGAAAGAGGGGTCAACAACGTGCGCGTGGCAGACATCGCCAAGCGCGTCGGCACCACATCGGGCACCGTGCACTACCACTTCGAGTTCAAGGACGACCTGCTCAACAGCGCCATCGACTGGGCAGTAGCTCAGGCCTTCGAGCGCCAGGCCCGCCTGCTCGAGGGCATCATCACGCCCAAGGAGAAGCTCCTCCGCATCATCGAGATCCAGCTGCCGAATGATGCGCAGTCGCGTCACGAGTGGTCGATCTGGCTGCAGTTCTGGACGGAGGCGAGCCTGCGTCCTGAGCTCCGAGAAGCGCATCTGGCGCTCAACCAACGCTGGCGTGCCGGGCTGGTCGAGATCGTCGAAGAAGGCAAGCTCGAAGGCGCCTTCAGGCCTGTGAATGCTAGGGAATTCGTTGATCATATGCAGGCGCTCTTCAACGGATTGGGAATCGA
This sequence comes from Actinomycetes bacterium, assembly GCA_021784375.1. The sequence continues at coordinate 1,175 of JAJXSV010000148.1, forward strand.
GGTGCTGGCTGGCAGCTCGTCAATCGAGCACATGCGCAACACCATGGTCAGCTTCCTCAAGACCTCGTTGTTCGCCTAGGGTCGCGCCATGTTCGAGCGCTTCCGCACCACGGTGCAGCCGGCCTGGATCGACTACAACGGCCACATGAACGACGCCGCCTATGCGCAGGCGCTCACCCTCGCCAACGAGGCCTTCCTCGAGCAGGTTGACCTCAGCGCGGCCTACCGCGAACGCACTGGGTGCACCATGTACACCGTCGACCTGCACCTGTCGTACAAGGCAGAGGTGCACGCCTCGGACACGCTCACGGCGCGCACTGAGGTGGCGCTGCTGGCACCCCGCAAACTGCAATTGCGCACCGAACTCGTGCGCTCCGACGGCACCGTCGCAGCCACCGCTGAGGTGCTCTACCTGCACTACGACCAGACCACCGGGCAGGTCGTGTCCTTCTCCCCCGAGCAGACCGCTCGTCTGGCGCAATGGCAGGCGCAGGCCCCAGCCGGCGCATGATCGGCCCGTTGCGCGCCGACGGTTGACATGACACAGGTCACATCAGGACGATTCTGATTCTCGAGTCAGTCAATTCGCTGATCTCGTCCGAAGACGAGTTGGAGACGCCATGCGCCCCTTTGCCACCGAGGCCTTCATAACCTGTGCAGTCACCGGTGCCGGCGACAGCACGGGCGTCAGCGACAAGGTCCCCGTCACCCCCGAGCAGATCGCGGAGTCGGCCATCGACGCGGCCAGAGCCGGCGCGGCCGTCGTCCACATCCATGTTCGCGACCCCAAGACTGGCAAGGGTGCACGGGCGCCCCACCTGTACCGGGAGGTGGTGGAGCGCATACGCGCCTCCAAGGTGGACGTCGTGCTCAACCTCACGACCGGCATGGGCGGCGACCTCGTCCTGAACGGAGTGGAGACGCCGCTGCCGCCCACGGTTGGAACCGACATGGCCGGGGCCACCGAACGCCTCGAGCATGTGGCCGAACTCCTGCCGGAGATCTGCACCCTGGACGCGGGCACCATGAACTTCGCCGCTGGCGGGGAGTACGTCATGGTGAACACTCCCGGCATGGTGCGAGCCATGGCCGCGGGTATCAAGGCACTGGGCATCAAGCCCGAGGTGGAGATCTTCGACAGCGGCGACCTCGTGCTCACCAAAGAGCTCATCAAGGAAGGTCTGCTCGACAATCCGGCCATGCTCCAGCTCTGCATGGGCATCCCCTACGGCGCCCCCAATGACCTCGGCACGGTGCTTGCCATGGTGAACAACCTGCCCGAGGACGCGGTCTTCTCCGCCTTCAGCATCGGTCGCTATCAGCTCACGTATGCCGCGTTGGCCCCTCTCCTCGGCGGCAACATCCGCGTGGGTCTGGAGGACAACCTCTATCTCTCCCGCGGCCAGTTGGCCACGAATGCGCAACTCGTCGAGCGTGCCGTGCAGCTGCTTGAGGCCCAGAACATCAAGCGCCTCACTGCTGAGGACGTGCGTCAGAAGATGCACCTGGTGAAGCATGCCTAGGGCCGGCCTGCTCGGCGGCGGCGTCATCGGGGGTGGGTGGGCCGCGCGTTTCGCCCTGAACGGATGGGACGTGACGCTCTTCGACCCCGATCCCGAAGCGCGGCGCAAGGTTGATGAGATGCTCGAGAACGCGCGCGGCGCCTATTCAAGGCTCGTTCGCACCGCGCTGCCGACGGAGGGCACGATCACCGTGGTCGCCGACGTCGCGATGGCGGTGCGCGATGCGGATTTCATCCAGGAGAGCGCGCCCGAGCGGCTCGAGCTCAAGCAGGCCCTGCTCTCCGAGGCCGACGCGCACTCCCGTCCCGAAGTCGTCATCGGCTCTTCAACCTCCGGCCTTCTCCCCACACAGTTGCAGGCGCACATGGCGCGTCCCGAACGCCTGGTCGTCGGTCATCCGTTCAACCCGGTTTACCTCCTGCCCCTCGTCGAGGTGTGCGGCGGCAGCAGCACCAGTCAGGGCATGATCGATGCCGCAGCAGCGACCTACACGACGCTGGGTATGAAGGTGCTGCGTGTGCGCAAGGAGGTGGACGGCTTTGTCGCCGACCGCCTACTTGAAGCCTTGTGGCGTGAGGCCCTGTGGCTTGTGAATGATGGCATCGCCACCACGGAAGAGGTCGACGACGCCATTCGGTACGGCGCTGGCCTGCGTTGGGCCTCCATGGGCACGATGCTCGTTTATCGCATCGCCGGTGGCGAGGGTGGCATGCGGCACTTCATGTCGCAGTTCGGCCCGGCGCTGCAATGGCCGTGGACGCACCTCATGGACGTGCCGGAACTGACAGAGGAACTGATTGACCGCATCGCCGAGCAATCCGACGCGCAGGCATCCGGGGCTTCCATCCGCGATCTCGAGCGGCTGCGTGATCGCTGCCTGGTGGGAGTCATGCACGCCCTTGCGGAGCAGGACTTCGCCGCGGGAGCGGTGCTCAAGCAGTACGAACAGGCGCTCGCGCAGCCGGCGAAGGTGGGCTAGGCCAGGACCACGCGCGCATCCAGCACATGTACGCCGTGCTGCGTGAGGACAAGCGGGTTCACCTCGAACTCTCGCCATTCCGGATGCGCAGCAGCCACGACGCTCAGCCTCGCAATCGCCTGTGCGGCCGCACCCACGGGCAGGGCCGGCCGGCCGCGGAAGGCGCCCAGCAGGGGTGCCGCACGCAGGCCTCGCAGCATGGTTTCCGCGGTCGACTCGTCCACCGGCGCACAGGCCAGCCGCACGTCCCCGAAGATCTCCGTCAGTGTGCCTCCGAGGCCCACCATGAGCACCGGACCGAAGCGCGGGTCGAGCTTCACACCGACGAGCAGTTCCACCGCTCCGCGGAGGTCCACCATGGGCTCCAGCGTGCACGGGATGCCGAGCCTGCTCGAGAGTTCCATGAACGCCACCTGCACCGCATCCCCGTCGGACAGGTGAAGCCGTACCCCGTCGACATCGCTCTTGTGTGATGTCGCTGCCGACTTCAGCACGTAGGGAGCAGGCAGCACAGCGACGGCAGCCTCGATATCCTCTTGCGTGGTAATGGGAATCACGCGCGCCGAGGGCAGGCCGGCCGCCCGGAGGGCCTCGCGCACGGACAGGTAGCCGGTGTCCTCGAGTGGGACGCCGGCACTCGGGAGCGGCAACAACTCGCGCGTCGTCCGCGGCCCTGCCAACCTGAGCGCCGTCACCGCATCCTCGATGGCGGTGAAGACGGGGATGTCGGCCGCGCGTAGCACATCCAAGGCCTGCGATTCCTCGGCCATCGAGTGCACGACAACGGGCTTGCCCTGCTTCGCACAGGCCTTCACGATGGCACGGGCCGCGGCCACCTCGCCCTCCTTCAGACCGGCTGCGAAGGGCTGTGGCGAGGAGTAGCCACCGAAGTAGCCGGTCACCAACACCGCATCGAACGCGTCGTGAGCGAGCATGAGCGCCGTAGTTGCCGCGTAACTGCGCGGATCCTTTTCGCCGTAACCGGCGAGATCCACGGGGTTCGCCACCGATGACGGAGGCCAGAGCCGGCGGCGCAGCAGATGCGTGAGTTCGGCATCGGGCGCGGTTAACGAGAAACCGGCGTCTTCGAGCAGCCCCGCAGCCAAGGTGCCGTGTCCGCCACCATCGGTGACGACACCCACGCGCGCGACGGCTTTCGGCCACCGACGCTGCACTGCCTGTAACGCCACCACCATGTCCCGTGGCGTGCGCACCCGCACAGCACCGGAGTTGGCGCAGGCCATTGCCACCACGGCCTCGTTCGAGCTCAGGGCGCCCGTGTGCGAGCCAGCGCTGCGCACGGCCGCGGGACCGCTGCCGCTCGCGAGCACCACGACCGGTTTGCCCGCCGAGTGTGCGCGCTGGGCGGCGGCGATGAAGGCGCGACCGTCCAGGAAGTCCTCCACGTACAAGGCGAGTGCAGCCGTCCCGGGATCGGCGATGCAGGAATCCATGAGTTCGATGAGGGTGACGTCAGCCTGATTGCCGATGGAGATGAAGCGGGAGAAGCCGAGGCCCGTTGCTCGGAACATGGCGTCGAGCTCAAGGGCGAGATTGCCGCTCTGCGAGAGCAGTGCAACCGAGCCCACGGCGAAGTCATTCGCGGCCAGATACACGCCACTGCCATTGTCGGCGAGCCCTAGGCAGTTGGGGCCGATCATGCGGATGCCGTGCGCTCGTAGGGTCGCTGCGCACTCCCGTTGCAGCCCCTCACCTTCCGGGCCCAGCTCGGCGAAGCCGGCGGTGATAGCAAGCACCGCACCGACGCCTGAAGTCACCGCGTCATCAATGACGGTTCGGAAGGCACCGACCGGCACGCAGACGACTGCCAGGTCCACGGAGTCCGGGATGGCCGTCAGGGACGGGACGGTCGCCTGCCCGAGCACGGAGGTGGCTCGACTGTTCACGAAATGCGTGGGACGCTCGACATGACGCAGCGCTTGCCTGGCGATGATGTGGCCCCACTTCGAGGGATCGTCGCTCGCACCGACGACGGCGACCGATCGTGGTGAGAAGAAGGCTTGCAGGGCGTCATTCATCGGCCGCGCCAGCGCTGGGCACGCTTCTCGTTGAAGGCGGCGATGCCCTCACGCGCGTCCGCCGAAGCTGCGAGCGCCTGCTGGATCGGCATGGCGGGTCCATGCATCGCGCCCAGGGCGTCATCCACGGGCATGCCATCCGTCGCCCGCCACACTTCGAGGATCGCAGCAATGGACAACGGCGCGGACGCACATACGCGGGTGGCCAATTCATGCGCAGCCTCTGATAGGTCG
>JAJXSV010000149.1 GCA_021784375.1 Actinomycetes bacterium
CGGCAGGAGCAGATCGTTCATGCTCTCCGCGAGATCAGTGTCGATGCCGTTGTGCCCCATGCCATGCCGCGTGAGCGCGTCCTGCCACTGTGCCGTGTAGTGGATGAGTGCTCGTAGGCCCTCGGCATAGGTCTTCTGCAGCATGAGGAGTCGACGCACGTCGGGGTGTCGCGTGATGGGAACGCGCGGCGCCGCCTTGTCGGCCATCTGCTGCATGTCCGCGCCCTGCTGCCGTTCCTTGGCGTACTCCAGGGCATTGAGGTACCCGGAGGAGAGCGTCGAGATGGCCTTGGTGCCGACGAGCATGCGCGCGTACTCGATGATGTTGAACATCTGGCGGATCCCGTCGTGCTTGTCGCCGACCAGGTAGCCGACGGCCGGTGTCCCGGCGCCGAAGGTGAGCTCGCAGGTGGCGGATGCCTTGATCCCCATCTTGTGCTCGAGCGCGGTGGCGTAGACCCCGTTGCGCGCGCCCAGCTCTCCGGTCCGCAGGTCGACGAGGAACTTCGGGACGAGGAAGAGCGACAGCCCCTTGGTCCCCGGTCCCGCCCCCACCGGTCGCGCGAGGACGAGGTGGAAGATGTTGTCGGTGAGATCGTGCTCGCCGGATGTGATGAAGCGCTTGACCCCGGTGATGTGCCAACCGCCGTCCGGCTGCGCTTCCGCCCGGGCCCGCGCGGAGCCGACGTCGGAGCCGGCGTCCGGCTCCGTGAGCACCATGGTGGCGCCCCACCCGTGTTCGATCGCCAGCTCGGCGAAGCGCCGCTGGTCGTCGTTCCCGATCCCCCAGAGGATCGCGCCCCAGGCGTACCCCGACAGGTAGAGGTAGAGGGCCGGATTGGCCCCGAGGAGCAGTTCGGCGATGGCCCAGCGCACCGCGGCAGGGGCTCCCAGACCGCCGAGCTCCTGCGGCAGGTCGACGTGCGTGAACCCGGAGTCGACCATGGCGCGATAGGAGCGCTTGATGTCCTCGTTGAGCGTGACACTGTGGGTCGCCGGATCGAACGTCGGTGGCGTGCGATCGCCGCTCGCGAAGGACTCCCCCCACTCCTGGCTGGCCAGTCGCGCCACCTCATCGAGGATCTCGTGCAGGGTGGCCGCGTCCAACTGCTCGTAGGGCGCCCGCCCGAGCCGCTCCTCGAGGCCGTGCATCTCGAAGACGTTGAACTCGATATCGCGAAGGTTGTGCTTGTAGTGGCCCATGCCGTACTCCTGATACCGGTCGGTAACAAGAGTCTGTCAGACGGGTTACCCGTGAGTACGCACGCAGCGCCGAACGGCGTCATCCGCGACCCCAACGTGGCGCGCGCGCCGGCTGGGCGGACCTCGGGCGGATGACGGGCCACGGCGCTTGGTGCGGGCGAGCGCCGGATTCACCTAGACTTCCGCCTCGTTGCGTCGCTTCGGCGAGCGCAATTACGGCGGTCGTAGCTCAGCTGGTAGAGCGCCGCGTTGTGGTCGCGGATGTCGCGGGTTCGAGTCCCGTCGATCGCCCCAGAAGGGCCCCTCCTCGTGGGGGGCCCTCGTCGTCACTGGGGCCGGTCGCGTCGGGCGTCGGCCGCCGCGGCCGCCTCCCGACTGGGCGTGCGCAGGGTGGTCGCGATGACGACGGCCGAGCAGACGAGGCCCGTCAGTGCCAGGCCCAGGGCGATGGTGCCAAGGCCCGGCAGGTGGGCTGCCCACAGGAGCAGCCCCCCATCGGTGAGCAGCAGGCGCGTGCGAGCGAGGCGCTCGGCGCGATCGTTGCGGTAGCGGACGATCGAGGGCCCGCCGGCGGCCATGGCCGGGAGCAGGTAGCTCAGGCAGCCGAGCAGCACCTGGAGGACGCCGCCGACAGCCACCGTCACGACGAAGGCCGACGCGTGCCCCGCGATCGCCTGCGCATCCGTCGAAGCGGCCACCCGGATCGTGAACGCGACCAACGTGCCCACCAACCAGAGCATGCCCAGCGCGGCCGAGATGGTGGAGAAATGGGACGGCCGCTTGGCGCGGGCCACGACGGACATGGGCGCAAGGGTCACGAGGAAGCCGGCGATGTAGGTGGCCAACCCGAGCACAGCGATCCACTTGAGCGCGAAGGCGAAGGCGAGCGCGGTGACGGCCGCGGCACTCACGATGAGCGGCAGCACCCGACGCGCCAGCTTGGCCGCATTGGGCGCGATCCGCGTGCGCAGCATGGTCGGCCACAGGGTGACGATGGTGCCCAGGATGGGGATCCCGATCCAGCCCAGCAGGTTGAACGAGACATGCGCCAACACCAGCCGCGCTTTCGTGGCGTCGTCGAACTCCACGGCTTCCATGAGCCCACCCAGGAACAACCCACACACGAGCAGGCTGCTGGCGGCGATGTACGCATCCGCCGTGAACGCGTAGGGGCTCGGGAGTGCGCGGACGATCTCGCGGCGGATGGCCAGCGCGTGGAGCGACACGGCGATCGCCACGAACACGGCGCCCATGACCGCAACGGCCGGCGCCTCCGTGGTGGCGCCGATGACCACCGCCGCCACTCCCGCGTTGAGCACGACGAGGCGCATGGCCTCGTCCGAGCGGTCAGCCTGCGGGACACGCAGGATCGCACCGGCGAAATGCCAGCTCCAGATGAACAGGGCGTTCGTCACCGCGCCCAGCAGCAGGAAGTGCACCATCAACCAGGTTGCGTCCTTGAGCTGGGCGTGCAGCGCCGCCGCCACCACGGCCGCCGCCAGCCAGGCGAACACCAGTCCGGACACCCTGGTGTGCCAGGCCGCTCGAGGGACCTGGAACCGGCCGGCGTCGTCGTCAGTCATGCCGGCAATTATGCGCGTGCGCCCTGCGGCATCGGGCAGTGACGGGACCCTAGGCTCACCGCATGCAGAGACGCCGTGTCGGGGAGGCCGCCGCCATCGTCGCTGTCGCCGCCATCGTCCGCGGGCCCATCACGAGCATCCCGCCACAGGTCCACTCGCTCACGGCGCAACTGCACCTCAGCAACACCGCCTTCGGCCTGCTCACCACCATCCCCTTGCTCTGCTTCGGCCTCGCGGCGCCGCTCCCCATATCGGCCTTCGCCAAGCGCTACTCACCCGACGCGGCCGTGGTGCTGGCCCTGGGCCTGCTCACGCTCGCGCTGGGGCTGCGCGTCATGGGCGGCGTTCCGGGGCTCTTCGTCGGCACCACCCTGGTCGGTGTGAGCATCGGCGTGCTCAATGTCATGGCGCCTGCCATCATCCGCCGGGACTTCCACCGCCAACTCACGTTGATGACGCCGGTCTACACCTCGGTGCTCGGCATCATGGCGAGCGCCGGCGCCTGGCTGTCGATCCCGCTTTCGGAGGTGACCACCCACGACTGGCGCGGCGGCACCGCGCCCTGGGCCATCCTCAGCCTGCTCGCGCTGCTCGTCTGGCTGCCCGCGGTGCAGCGCAGCGAGCACGATCGGACGGCGGCCCGGGCCGAGGCGCAGCCACTGCGCACCCTGCTGCACAGCCGCACGGCCTGGTACGTCACCATGCACATGAGCATCCAGTCGATGGTGTTCTACTCGTGCATCGCCTGGGTGCCCAAGATCATGCAGGACTGGGGCCACAGCGAGGCGAGCGCCGGTTCCCTGCTCGGCTACACGACCATGGTGGGCTTCGCATTCACGGTGATCGTCCCCTTCGCGGTGGGCCGTGGCCACGACCAGCGGATGTCGGTCGCCATCACCGCCGTCCTGCCGGCCATCGGGTACGCGGGGTTGGCCATCGGCCACGGCGCGTGGGTCCTCGTCTTCCTCACCCTCGCGGGCGTGGGACACGCGGCCATCGCCCCAGCGCTCGTGCTCATCGGGCTGCGCGCCCCGACGGTGTCCCAGACCGCACAGCTCTCCGCCATGGCCCAGGGCATCGGTTATGGGCTCGGCGCCTTCGTGCCCGTGCTGCTCGGCGGGCTGCATGACGCCACGCATTCCTGGACGGCTCCGCTCAGCGTGCTGGTCGCCGTGAACATCGCGCAGTTCTGGTTCGGGATGAAGGCCGCGCGCATCCACGAGTGAGCTCACCACCAACATCCACCGGAGGAGTCCCCATGGCCGGCATCGCCGAACGAGGGAAGCGTTCGATCACCAGGCGGATCCGCTTCCGCGACAGGTCACCCTGGCCGCTGCACCCGGCCGCCTTGGGGCGCGAGACCGTGCAGTTGCCGAACGGCGGGACGCTGCGGCTGGCGGCGCTGAACGGCCACCCCACGCTCACCGGCGAGGCCCTGCTCACGATGCTGCAGGCGATTCCCGGCGCGCTCCGCTCGTCCGGCCCCTCGGTGCGGTCCCGCCTGCCCTTCGCTGTGACGGTGTTCGCGCGCAGCCCCATGCCCATTCGCGACATCCGCCCGCTGCTCCCCTACAACCCACGCGCCCAGGAACTGGCGTTCCTGCTCGAGGCCACGTCCACGCCCGGGCTGTCGCTCGTGGTGTCGTTCCTCGATCGGGACGGCGTCGAGCTGTCGCGCGCGATGCGCAACGCCGGGGACGGGACACCGGTCCCGGTGCCCACCGACGCCCTGCACATCCGCATCGGACTCCGTCTCCCAGCCGGTGCGTCCGCGCGTGTCCATCGGCTGACGCTCGGTCAGCGGGCGGGCGGACTGGACGTGTTCCCCGCGAAGTCCGACGTCATGCTGCTGACGAACGGGTACCCGGCCGCGGACGACCTCTACCGGAACGCCTTCCTCCATGCGCGGGCAAGGGGCTACCTCGAGCACGGCCGGGCCGTCGATGTCGTGGTCTATCGGCGAGGCGAGCCGGACAGGGCCCGCCAGTTCGAGGGTATCGATGTCGTGACCATGTCCGACGAGTCACTGCCCCTGGCGCTCGACGCCCATCGACAGGTGTTCGTGCACTTCCTGAACCGGGCCATGTGGGAAGCCCTGGCGCCGCGGCTGGACGCGCTGCGCGTCACTGTCTGGATCCACGGGTACGAGATCCAGCCCTGGACCCGACGCGCATTCGCCGTGATGACCGATGCGGAACGCGAGGCGGCCCAGGCGGCCAGTGCGGAGCGCGAGGCGCTGTGGTCAGAGGTGCTCCGCCGGGACCATGCGAACCTCTCCTTCGTCTTCGTGTCGCAGACGCTCCGCCGCATGGTGGAGGAGGACTACGGCGTAGCCCTGACCGGTGAGCGCCATCATGTGATCAACAACCCCATCGATGTCCAGCACTTCGCCTTCAACGCCAAGGACCCGGAGCAGCGCCTGCGTGTGCTCTCCATCCGCCCCTTCGCCAGCCGCGTGTACGCGAATGACCTCACCGTGGCGGCGATCCTCGCGTTGTCGACAGCGCCGGAGTTCGACCGGATGCGCTTCCGCATCGTCGGTGACGGTCCGCTCTTCGACGACACCGTGGCACCGCTGCGCGCGTTCCCCAACGTGCAGCTCGACCGGCACTTCATCAACGCCGATGAGATCGCCGCGCTGCACCGCGACCACGGCATCTTCCTGTGCCCCAGCCGCATGGATTCCCAAGGGGTCTCGCGCGATGAGGCGATGTCGTCGGGCCTGGTACCGGTGACGAGTGCCGTCGCCGCCATCCCCGAGTTCGTTGACGACGCATGCGGCATCCTGGCCGCGCCCGAGTCCAGCGACGGGCTCGCCGCCGGCATCCTGCGTCTGGTGCGCGATCCGGAGGCCTTCAGCCGGATGTCCGCCGCGGCCGCCGCGCGAGTCCGTTCCGACCGCAGCGCCGAGAGCGTGCTGCGGGCCGAGCTCGCGCTGCTCGACGCCGGGATCTGAACGGCCCGGGCCGCGCCGGATCCCGGCTGCCAGCAAGCGGGCGCGTAGCACAACCCCAGCACCGCACGCGCCAATTCCGGTGGAAATGCTGCACGAATGGGCCACGAATTCGTCATGTTCGCGAGGGCCATTGGTCACGTCGCGGCGAAAAGGACATTGCGCCA
>JAJXSV010000150.1 GCA_021784375.1 Actinomycetes bacterium
AGCGTGTCAACGGGCCCGAGCAGTGACACCCGCCGACCGGCCAGCAGGCGCGGCACCACGCGGGAGGACGCGACCCGGGACTGCTCCGAGGCGACGATGTAGTCCGAGCCGCGCACCTCGGTGGCGCGGATGCGGCCCGCGTCATGCAGCGACTTGGCGTCCCTCCACATCTCGGCGCGGAGTTGGCCTTTCGCATCAGTAGCCGCCAGCGGCAGTGACTCCACCATGGGAACCTGCACCGGGCCGTAACCGTAGAGGTTCGAGCAGGTGGCAAGAACGGCACCTGTTCGTTCTGCGTAACGCAGGAAGGCTGACGCCAGGGGCGGCCAATCCCGGGGCCACTCGAAGTAACGGGGGTTGGCGCAGTTGTAGATCACCGACGCCTGCGGTGCGGCTGCCAGCAACGCATCAACGGATGAGGCGTCGGCTGCAACCAACTGCACGCCGGGAAGTCGCGGACCGCTGCCACGTCGCGTCACCAGGATGGCCTCGACTCCCCGACTGGAGAGCTCCGCGGCCACCGCGGAACCCACGCTGCCGGCCCCGATGATGAGGTGTTTCGACATGATCAGCCTTTCGAGAGCACTGCTCTCACTTTAGGCCACAATCGCGTGTCAAACAAGAGCACTGCTCTCATCGTGGCAGGATGGCTTCCATGGCCAGCAGAGCGGAATCGCGGGCGCGGATCGTCGAGGACGTGCTGAAGTTGGGCCGCCAGCAACTGGCGGATGTGGGCGCGCCGGCGCTGTCACTGCGGGCTATCAGCCGCGAACTGGGGCTGGTGTCTTCCGCGGTCTACCGCTACTTCCCCAGTCGTGATGCCCTGCTGACCGCTTTGATCCTGGAGTCGTACAACGATCTGGGCGCGGCCGTGGAACGTGCGGAAGCGGACGTCCCTCGTCACGATCTCATAGGGCGCTTCATCGCGACGGCGCACGGTGTGCGCACCTGGGCCCTGGCCCATCCCAATGAATACGCGCTCATCTATGGCTCTCCGGTGCCGGGTTACCAGGCGCCCGAAGCCACCGTTCCTGCGGCCTCGCGCGTGCCGCTGGTGATGCTCGGAGTGGTGCGGGACCTTCCTCCGAAGCGTCGACCTCGACGCTCCCTGGGCGCCGCTGTTGAGGCCCTGGAGCCGCTGCGCAAGAGCCTGGCGCCGGACGTGGACGCCGATCTCCTGGGCCTTGGCTACATGGCTTGGCAACTGGTGCAAGGCGCCGTTTCCATGGAGGTCTTCGGTCACCAGACGAACGTGGTGAAGCCCAGCAAACGCAGCCGTCGTGCGTTCTTCGAGGCCCAGATCCGCGTCATCGCCGAGCTCATGGGCCTGCCAGCCGTACCTGCCTGAGGCAGGGCATGCAATCCACGGGCAGCGTCAGGAGATCGCTGCGCCAGGGTGCAGCCTTCGGCAGGCCCTCCGGACGCGGCCAACTGATGGGACACACGATGCCTGCCTCGAGCAGCACCTGCTCCGCGGCCGGCGCGTCCTGGACGCGGACGACGACACCGCATTCCGGGGTGTCCGGGTTCAGCACCGTGAGGCCGGATGACGTCAGCCACTCGATGAGCTCGCGCGCATGGGCGCGCCGGGATCCGCGCCAGGACTGAACATCGAGTTGCCGCAACAAACGCAACGAAATTTCACTCATGGGCACCGGGCGCAGTGCATCCAGCATCGCCTGCTCGGCCGCACCCAGCGCATCCAGGTAGGCAGGGGTGGAGGCCTGCGACGGCTTGCACAGTTGCCCGAGTTCGAGCGCCGTCAGGGCCAGTCGCGTGGCCGCTTCGTCAGCCGCTGCGCGTTCGCGCAATGCAGGCGGGCCGACACCCAGGGCGAACCCGCCATCGGGCACGGGCAGCAGTTTGCGCAAGCTGGCGACCAGGTAGTCCCCCGGATCGTGCGTGTCCGCCAACAGGGAATGTGTGGCATCGACCACGACGGGCAGGCCGTCCGTCCGGGCGTCCGACAGGGCCGCTAACAGGGCTTCGCCGGCACGCGCGCCGAAGGCCTCGCAGTGGAGGACGGCCTGATGTGGATCCTCAGCCATCGCACTGCGCAGGTCTTCCGCCTTCATCAGTGCTTGGGCATCGGTGGGGAGATGACGCACGCGCAGGCCCTCGAGCTGGAAGGGCTCGATCATGGTGAGGCAGTAGAAATCGGGAGCCAGCACGGTACGCACGCCCCCCGCGCGCAGTTGCTGCGCGACCAGCGACAAGGCCTGTTTGCCGTTGGCAACCAGCACGGCGCCGTCCGGCACCACTGGCAAACCGCGCGCAATCACGCGCCAAGGATGCCAGTGCCGCGACGACTCCGAGTTCTGCCACCTGAACGCGCGTTGAAGCGGCAATTACCGCGTGAACGCGTTCACGTGGCAGATGTTGAGAGCTTCAGTCGCCGAGGATTTTGCTGGCCGCAAGTTTGGCGTCCAACTCGGAGCCGACACTGATGGCGGCTTCGGCTGCACGCACACAGGTGGCGCGGTCGACTTGGGCCAGGAAGCCACGCACCTCGGCCAGCGCCGGCGGTGACATGGACAGTGAAGACACGCCCAGCCCGACGAGCACCGCCGCCAGTTTGGGATCGGCCGCTGCTTCACCGCACACACCGAGCGGTCGGGCCAGATTGTTGGCGTGGTGGGCGGCCAATTGCATGGCCCGCAGCACCGCGGGATGCCACGAGGTGGTGAGGTCGGAGAGCCGTGCATCCAGCCGATCCGCTGCCATCACGTACTGCGTGAGGTCGTTGGTGCCGAGCGAACCGAAGTCGACCTCGGCCAGGACGTGGTCGGCCATGATGGCGGCCGCGGGTGTTTCCACCATGACACCCACATGCTTGAGCCCCAGTTTGCGGGCCCGTTGCGCGAAATCACGTGCCTCGGGAGCCGTGGCGATCATGGGCGCCATCACCCACACATCAGCCGTACTGGCAGCGGCGGCAATGGCCAGCGCCTGCAACTGGCGATCGACGAGCGAGTCGTCGAGGCGGTTGAGGCGCCAGCCCCTCACTCCGAGCGCCGGGTTCTCCTCATGCTCGGCCGCGATGAAGGGCAGGGGCTTGTCCGAGCCGGCGTCGATGGTGCGCACCACCACACGTCGACCGGCCATGGCCGAGAAGACGCTGCGGTAGAGCTCCACCTGTTCATCAATGGTGGGCTCGGTCTGACGGTCGAGGAAGGCCAGTTCGGTGCGGAAGAGACCGATGCCCTCGGCACCAGCGGAGGCAGCCGCCACCACCGCGTCCACGTTGCCGGCATTGGCCAGCAGCGTCACGGGCGTGCCGTCGGAGAGCCGGCCCGGACCGGTGACGGCGGCGGCGCGGGCGCGCAATGCCTCTTCACGCGCGGCGCGACCGGCAACCTCGGTCGACGAGGCCCCAGCGATGGCAACACCTTCGCGGCCATCGACCAACAGCATGGCGCCCTCGGGAACGGAGTCGACACCGGCACAGCCCACGATGGCGGGGATGCCGAGACCGCGCGCAACGATGGCGGTGTGCGAGGTGGGACCGCCCTTGGCCACCACCAAGGCGAGTGCGAAATTCAAGTCGATGGCTGCTGTATCCGCGGGCGTGAGGTCCTCGGCGACGATGACGGACGGAGCCTGCAGCGTGGTGGTCGCGTGCTCGACGCCGGCGAGGACGTCGATGGCACGATCCGCGATCTCGTCGAGGTCGTTCACGCGTTCGGCGAAGTACCCGCCCAGGGATTCCAGCGCCGCACGGAAACCGGCAAAGGCGTCGCGGATGGCATCGCGGACATCCGGGTAGACCGCGTCGTCGGTGAGGCGCGCGCCGATGGCCTCCACAAGCGCGGGATCGCGGGCGATCATGGATTGGGCTTCGAGCACCTCACGCGCCACCTCGATACCGGCGGCGCGGGCGCGTTGTTCAAGATCGTCCGCCACCGCCTCGAGCGCAGCGAACACCTGCCGCGGCGAGGCGGGCACCGGCCGGCTCACCAGCTGCCGGGTGATGCGCAAGACGGGACCGTGGGCGACGCCCGGGGAGACACCGATGCCCGTGTACTGGGTCATGCCGCCGGCTCGTCGTCGTGATCGGTGGCGATGACCGCCGCGATGGTGTCGAGCACCGCGTCCGCGTTCTCATGCTCACCGACGGTGATCTCGATCTCCTCACCCTGCTTCACGCCCAGCGCCAGCACCAGCAGCATGGAGGCCGCGTTGACCTGTTTCTCGCCGACGCGGCCAATGGTCACGGGCACTCCGGCCGCGGCTGCGGCCTTGACCAGGATGGAGGCGGGACGGGCGTGCAGTCCGACACGACTTCCGACGGCGACGATTCTGCTTGGCATGACTTCCCCTGTTGTTCGGTGTGGTGGGAATGGGTGGGAACCCGTTGGTGTTGTTGCTGTCCCCACCCCTCGCGGGGACAGCAACAACGATTGCGGGGGCGAGCTAGGCGTCGACCTCAGACTTGGCGATGCCCTTGGCGAAGATCACGCAGGCTGCCGTCACGACCGTGCCTGCAACGAGCGCGGTCAGGAAGCCCAGCGGATTACCGATGAGCGGCAGTACCCAGATGCCACCGTGCGGTGCGCGGAGCGTGGCGCCCAATGCCATGTTCAGGGCACCGGCAATGCCGGAACCGATCATCAGCGAGGGAATGACACGAATGGGGTCCGCCGCAGCGAAGGGGATGGCACCTTCGGTGATGAAGGAGGCGCCGAGCACCCAAGCCGCCTTGCCGTTCTCATGCTCGGCTTCGGTGAAAAGCTTCTTGCGCAGCACCGTGGCCAGTGCCAGGCCCAGCGGAGGTGTCATGCCCGCGACCATGACGGTGGCCATGACCTTGAGGCCCTGATCGCTGCCCGCAGTGCCCGCGGCAGTGAGCCCAGCGACACCGAAGGTGTAGGCAACCTTGTTGATGGGACCGCCCATGTCGAAGGCCATCATGAGGCCGATGATGAGGCCGAGCACGATGCCAGAAGTGCTGCCCATGCTGTTGAGCCAGCTGGTGGCGCCGGAGTTGAGCGGGGTCACGATGTTCTTCACCACGAAGTACATGACAAGCAGCGTCACGAACGTGCTGATGAGCGGGTTGACGACGATGGGCATGATGGAGCGCACGGCATTCGGGACCGACCAACCGGAAATCCAGTTGGCGATGAGACCGGCCACCAGACCACCGGCCATGGCACCCAGGAAGCCGGAGCCGATGGAGCCGGCGACGGCACCAGCGGCGAATCCGGGAACCAGGCCCGGGCGGTCGGCGATGCCGTATGCGATGAAGCCGGCGAGCGCCGGGAGCAGGAAGCCCCACGGTGCCATGGCGAGGGCGAAGAAGAATGCGCCGATGCGGACATTCATCGCCAACGCCAGGGTTGCGTCAGCACCCGTGGACGTCTTGTAGGACGCGACGCCGTCAAGCGCGGACTGGATATTGCCTGCGTAGTCAGTGAAGTGAAGCGTGACGCCGTTGAGCGTCGTAACCGGATCACCGGAGATCATGAACCCCAGTGCGATGAGAATGCCGCCCGCGGTGACGAACGGGATCATGTACGACACACCCGTCATCAGCCACATGCGCAACTTGTGTCCTGCACCCACAGTATTGCCCTTCTGGTGAATGTCACCGATCGACAGCCGATCGGTGTCTTGCGATTCGTCGATCCTCCGATCGACGAGGTCCGCGTGGGCCGCTCAGCCCTTCGCGGAAACCTTGGCCTCGGCCTCGGCGATGATCTTGGCCGCGTCCTTGATGGCGGCCTTCACCGGCGCTTCGACGAGGGGGAGCTTGGCGAAACGCTCCTTGTCGCGCACCGGAACATCGGCGGCGAAGATGGCGACGTCAGCCGAGGCCAGCACGTCGGCGGGAATCTCCTTGCGTCCACCTGCACCCTGCGTCTCGACAACGATCTCGTGACCGGCCTTCTTGGCGGCGC
>JAJXSV010000151.1 GCA_021784375.1 Actinomycetes bacterium
CTCGACGTGGCTGCGATCTTCGACCCCTTCGGCAACGCCACCCACACCGCCCTCAGCCACAAGGTGCTGGGCGAGGACGTGCTCATCACCGGAGCCGGACCCATCGGCCTGATGGCGGCAGCCATCGTCCGCCATGCCGGTGCACGACACGTGGTGGTCACTGACATCAACCCATATCGTCTCGAGCTCGCACGGAAGATGGGTGTCACAAGCGCCATCGACACCCGCACCACGACGCTGGAGGAGGTGCAGCGCGAGCTCGGCATGACCGAGGGCTTCGACGTCGGCCTCGAGATGTCCGGGCACGCCGCTGCCCTCAACGGCATGCTGGCGAACATGGCGCATGGCGGCAGGCTGGCACTGCTGGGGCTGTTTGCAGAGCCCACGCCGATGGACTGGAACCGTGCCATCACGAACATGCTCACGATCAAGGGCGTGTACGGACGCGAGATGTACGAGACCTGGTACGCCATGTCCGTCATGCTGCAGTCCGGACTCGACATCGCACCGGTGATCACGCACCGCTTCTCCGCGGCCGACCATACGGAGGCCTTCGCGGTCGCGCGCAGCGGTCATGCCGGCAAGGTCATCATGGATTGGACGCAGTTGTGACCTACACGTCGTGGAAGCAGCCGCTGCAGGAACAACTCGAGGGCATCCGCGAGGCCGGCCTGTGGAAGCAGGAGGGTGAGATCACATCACCCCAGGGCGCGCACATCACCGTCGGCGGGCGCGACCTCATCAACATGTGCGCGAACAACTACCTCGGCCTCGCCGATCACCCCGTCGTCATCGCGGCAGCCCAGCGGGCGCTCGACGAGTACGGCTTCGGTACGGCGTCGGTGCGCTTCATCTGCGGGACACAGGACATCCATCGCGCCCTCGAGCGCGAGTTGTCGGAGTTCCTCGGCACCGAGGGCACGATCCTCTTCGGATCCTGCTTCGACGCGAATGGTGGCGTATTCGAGGCCCTGCTCGGGGAGGAGGACGCCGTCATCTCCGATGCCCTGAACCATGCGTCGATCATCGACGGCATCCGCCTGTGCAAAGCCAAGCGCTTCCGCTACGCCAATTCAGACATGGCAGAGCTCGAGCAATGCCTGCGTGACGCCAAGGACGCCCGTCGTCGCCTCATCGTCACCGACGGCGTGTTCTCCATGGACGGGTACATCGCCAGACTGACGGAGATCTGTGACCTGGCCGAGCGCTATGACGCGCTCGTCATGGTCGACGACTCGCATGCAGTGGGGCACCTGGGTGCGCACGGAGGCGGCACTCCCGAGCTCACCGGCGTCGGGAGTCGGGTGGACCTGCTCAGCGGCACCCTCGGCAAGGCGCTGGGTGGGGCGAGTGGTGGCTACATCTCGGGGCGCGCTGAGATCGTGGACCTATTGCGCCAACGTGCCCGCCCGTACCTGTTCTCCAACAGTGTGCCGCCCTCCGTCGTCGAGGCGGCGCGCGCCGTACTCGCGATGCTCACCGACTCAGATGAGCTGCGCAGTCGACTGCGGGCGAACACGGCGCTGTTCCGCGCCCTGCTCACGCAGGCTGGCTTCGATCTGCTGCCGGGGGAGACGCCGATCGTGCCCGTGATGTTCGGCGATGCGGTTGTGGCAGCCGAGTTCGCACGGCGATTGCTGGAGCGCGGCGTCTACGCGGTGGCGTTCTCCTACCCGGTGGTCCCGATGGGCAAGGCGCGCATCCGGACCCAGGTCTCCGCGGCCCATTCCGAGGCGGACATCCGCACAGCAGCGGCAGCCTTCGTGGCGGCCCGCGCCTGACTGCGCCCGCCCGCTCGCGCTCGCGTCTTGCGTGGTGCGACGCTGGACAGCCGCGGCGCGGTCGTGGGGCGTCGTACCGGCGGGGTTATTGCGTGGTGCGACGTGCCGGGTCGTGGGTGCGGCGTGCATGCTGTTGCGGAGCGCGCGGCTGCGTTAGCGTCGGTGCATGACAAGCATGTCCGTCACCTGGGTCGGCGTCATCATCTCCTTCATCGCCGCGTTCGCATTGAACATGACGTACTTCAGCATGAAGGGTCTCTACCCCGCGTGGGTGCGCGCCCTCGGCCAGAACCTCGAAGAGAAGGTGAGGAACGGCTCGCAGGTCAGCATGGCGCCGGCGTTCACGCTCGTCACCGTGGGCCTGTTCGTACAGGCGTTCATGATGGATTGGGTCATCCAGGCTGCACACGCGCTCTATGGCAAGGACATCTCATTCATCAGCGGGCTGGCCATCGGGCTCGGCGTTGGCGTGGGCCTCGCGGCCGCACCCGCGCTGGGGCATCGCATGTTCTCGGGTCAGGGCCTCAAGGTGTGGATCATCGAATGCGGCGCCGACATCCTCGGGCTCGGCATCATGGGCGCAGTCTTCAGCTTCTGGCACTGAGCGCACACGCCGCCCTTCGCCGATGTTCCCGCACTCGCGCAGACACGGCCTCGCGCCCACGCCGCTCGGCGGTTACGGCCTCGCGCATGACTGCGCGCCGCCGTCGCGGCACCGCCCACGTTGCTAGAACGTGACCCCATCGCCCGCGTCAGCCCCCATCGCCTGGGTCATCCTCCGTTGCCGTCATCCTCCGCGGGCTCGAAGACGAGGGCGATCGAATTCATGCAGTAGCGATCGCCCGTCGGTGTGCCGTAGCCGTCGGGGAACACGTGGCCGAGGTGCGAGCCGCACTTCGCACACAGCACGTCGGTGCGCTGCATGAGGAGCGACCGGTCCTCGCGCAGTTCGACGGCATCGGGGCGCACCGCCTCGTAGAAACTCGGCCAACCGCAGTGCGAGTCGAACTTGGTACCGGCCCTGAACAGTTCGTTGCCACAGGCGCCGCAGCGGTATCGACCCTCGCGATGCTCGTCGAGCAGGGAACCCGTGAAGGGCCGTTCCGTGGCGGCCTGACGCAGGACGCGGAAGGCATCTGGGGCGAGCAGGGCGCGCCACTGCTCCGGGGTCCTCTGCACTTCGTAGGCCATGCCGTCTCCTGCCCTCGCGTGGATAGCAGGAGAACGCTTGAGCCGTCAGCTGGATTCCACGCCGCGATCCTCGGACCGCGGTCCCCCCGCATGCCCACCGGACCACACCATCCGCGGCAAGGTCACGCCGGCGGCTGGCGCTCGAGGTACTGCTTCAAGCCGTGCCAGATCCGTGCCTCCTGGCGCCGACCCTGCCAGGTGATCACGGGCCCGAAGGCCGACATGATGCCGTGTGGGCGGATGTCCCAGTTCCATTCCATGCGCGTGCCACCGGCCTCCGGCGCGAAGGTCAGGGCTCCGAGGATCTCCATGCCACCCACGCTGGTTCGTGACGCGAGACGGCTGGGGCGAACGAACTCCACGAACGTGATGTCCATCTCGGTCCGACCGCCGACGCCATTGGCCACGGCGTGGAAGCAGCTGCCGACGCCAAGCGGCCCGGGTGTCGTGCGCACAGCGGATTCCATCTGGTGGTTGAACAGCGGCTCGTGCTCCTCGTCTGCGACGAAATCGAACACCTCCGCCACCGGTCGGTTGATGACAATGGATCCGTTGATGCGCGCCATGGCGCCTCCTTCAGGCCGCCCCCATACTGCCGAAGGCTTGCCGAACGTCAATGCAAGCCCCACGCCGGCGCCTGGACCACAGCCTTTGTACCCACCCCTGAACGCCCTGCCCGCCCCTTCCGGCGCGCAATCCGGCTTGTCGCGCTGACGTCACCACCGGACGGGAGTGAGCATTCGCATCGAGGAAGGGCGTGGCATGGCGACTCGCATCGGACCCGACGTGCCGGTGGACGTCCTCGCCATCGTCGATGCGCTCCCCGTGCTGGCTGGCGACGAGCGCACCATCGATCGCCTGTCCGGCGGCCTCACGAACTTCAACTACAAGGTGGGCACGCCGACCGGCACGTACGTGCTGCGCGTCTCGCCGCCCGGCGCCGATCTGCTGTCCATCGATCGGGCCAACGAGCACCACAACTCGGTGCGTGCGGACCGCGTCTGTGGCGGTGCGCCCGTCCACGCCTACGACCCGGCCCTGCGCGCCCTGGTCGTCGGCTTCATCGAGGGCACGACCTTCGACGATGCCGCCTTCAAGGTTGGCAGCAACGTCGAGCGCGTCGCACAGGCGGTGAAGCGACTGCACTCCGCGGAGGCTTTCCAACTCGATTTCGACATGTTCGAGTTGCAGCGCAGGTACCTGGCGATCGTCCAGGAGCGCGGGTTCCGCCTGCCCCGGCGCTACCTCGAGTTCGCGCCGCTCGTGGACCGTATCCGCGCAGCCTGCGCCGTGCGCTTCGACGGCACCGTGCCTTGCAACAACGATCTCCTGGCCGCCAACTTCATCGACGACGGCAGCGCCGTCCGCATCATCGACTACGAGTACTCGGGCAACAACGACGCCTGCTTCGAACTCGGCAACATCTGGAGCGAGTGCCACCTGGACGATGAGGAGCTGGAGCGCCTGCTGCTCGCCTACTACGGCCGTCCCTTGCGCAACAGGAACGCCCGTGCCCGTCTGCTCGGGCTGATGGGGCAGTACGGCTGGACCCTCTGGGGGTCCATCCAGGATGCGACGAGCTCGCTCGACTTCGACTTCTGGTCCTGGGCTATGGAGAAGTACGACCGTGCCGTCGTCACCTTCACGAGCCGCGAGCTCGATCACCTCATCGACGAAGTGCAACGCGAGGACTGAAGATGGCCACCGAACTCCCCACCCGCGCCCAGGTCGTCATCATCGGTGGAGGCGTGGTGGGCGCGAGCGTCGCGTACCACCTGACGCTCCTCGGCTGGCACGACATCGTCCTGCTGGAGCAGGGCCAGTTGTCGAGCGGCACGACCTGGCACGCGGCCGGCCTGATCGGCAACCTCCGCGCCACCGAACGTGGGACGCGGCTCGTGCAGTACGGCAGCGAGCTGTACGGGACGCTCGAGCAGGAGACGGGACTCGGCACCGGCTACAAGCGATGCGGCGGTGTCACGGTGGCCCGGACCGAGGAGCGCATGGTGCAGTTGCAGCGCACTGCAGCCACCGCGGAGGCCTTCGACCTCGAGTGCGAGCTCATCTCGCCCGCACGCGCCCGCGAGTTGTACCCGATCCTCGAGGACGCCGACCTGTTGGGTGGCATGTGGCTTCCCGGTGACGGCACCGTGAATCCCACGGACCTCACCCAGGCCCTGGCCAAGGGGGCACGCCAGCGCGGCGCGCGGATCCTCGAGCGCATCCGCGTGACCGGGATCGACCAGGCGCAGGGCCGGGTCACCGGTGTGCGCACCGATCGCGGGGACATCGAAGCGGAGTACGTCGTCAACTGCGCAGGTCAATGGGCGAAGGCCGTGGGGGCCCTGGCCGGCGTCAACGTGCCCCTGCACTCGGCGGAGCACTTCTACGTCGTGAGCGATCGCATCGACGGCGTGCATCCGATGCTCCCGATCCTGCGCGACCCGGACGGCTACACCTACTTCAAGGAGGAGGTCGGCGGCCTCGTCATCGGCGGATTCGAACCCACGGCCAAGCCCTGGGTGGCCCCCGACGCGTTGCCCTACCCCTTCGAGTTCCAGCTGCTGGGTGAGGACTGGGACCACTTCGAGGTGCTCATGGAGAGTGCCCTGCATCGCATCCCCGCCCTCCACCACACCGGCATCAAGAAGTTCTACGACGGGCCCGAGAGCTTCACCCCCGACAACCAGTTCATCCTCGGCGAGGCACCGGAGGTGCGGAACTTCTTCGTGGCGGCGGGATTCAACTCGGTCGGCATCATGACGGCCAGCGGCGCGGGCCGGGCCCTCGCGGAATGGATGCTGGCGAGCGAGCCGACGAGTGACCTCACCGCCGTCGACATCCGCCGCTTCGCCCCCTTCCACGGCAACAACCAGTGGCTGCGTGATCGCGTGAGTGAGGTGCTGGGGA
>JAJXSV010000152.1 GCA_021784375.1 Actinomycetes bacterium
GTTCGCCCAGGGACATTCACTCATGGTGTTCCTCATGACGGCCGTGGTGGCCGCTGGCGCCGACGCCCTGCGCCACCTCGCGAATGCACGGGCGACCTCGGGCTCACTGATGCACAGCCTGGGAACGCTCGCCTCCGCATCCTTCCTGTACCTCATCGGACTGGTGAACCTCGTCGCCCTCATCGGCATCTGGCGCATGTGGCGCGCCCTGCAGCAGGGCACGTTCGACGAAGCTGCACTCGTCCAGCAGCTGGAGTCGCGGGGCCTGCTGGCGCGGCTCCTGCGTCGGCTCGGCGCAGCCGTCCGCTCACCCTGGCACATGGCGCCGCTCGGCATGCTCTTCGGGTTGGGTTTCGACACCGCCAGCGAGGTGGCGCTGCTCGTCATGGCCGGCTCCACCGCCGCCGCCGGCCTGCCCTGGTTCGCCATCCTCGTGCTGCCGCTGCTGTTCGCAGCGGGCATGTCCACACTGGACTTCCTCGACGGCCTGTTCATGACCATCGCCTACGAGTGGGCCTTCACGACGCCGGTGCGCAAGGTCTACTACAACCTCGCCGTGACCGGGCTCTCCGTGTGCGTGGCACTCATCATCGGCACCATTGAGTTGGCATCGGTGACTCGAGGCCACCTCGGCCCGGTCAATCGACTCGCGTCATGGCTCGGCGCCCTCGACCTGGGCAACCTCGGCTTCATCATCGTGGCCGTGTTCGTGCTGACCTGGTTGATCGCCATCGCCTACTGGCGACTGGCCCATGTGGAGGAACGCTGGGAGATGCAGCAGCATCGGGCGCAGGCGCAGCCGGTCGTCACGACGCAATGAATCGCGGTGTCCACACGCGACCGTCAGCCGTCACCTGCGTGGAACTCGCACCGATGATGACGAGGCAGCGCATGTCCACGCTCGCCGGATCGAAGGCGGCGAGCGTCGTGACCTCGAGCGCCTCATCGGGACGACCCACCTCGCGCGCCACCATGACGACGGTCTCCGGGGACCGCACCGACAGCAGCACGTCCCGCGCCATCGCCAGTTGATCCGGTCTCGCCTGTGATCGCGGGTTGTAGATGGCGATGGCCAGGTCCGCCGATGCGGCGGCGCGCAGCCGATCTGCGACCACCGACCAGGGCTTGAGCCGGTCCGAGAGCGAGATGACCGCGTAATCGGCACCCAGTGGCGCCCCCGCGAGCGCCGCGGCGGCCTGCGCCGCCGTGACCCCGGGGATGACCTTCACCGGCAGCGCGGCGTACGGCGAGGTTCCGCTGCCAGCTTCGTCGAGGGCGATGCCGAGGGCCTCGAAGACCGCGGAGGCCATCCCGAAGACGCCGGCGTCGCCGCCTGACACCACCGCGACGTCCTCGCCGGCGAGCGCGAGGTCGAGGGCGAAGCGTGCACGCTGCACCTCCACGGTGTTGCCGCTGGCGTGGCGCTGCAGACCGTCCCGCTGCGGCACACGAGCCACATAGGGCGCATAGCCGACGACATGCGTGACGGAGGCGAGGACCTCACGCGCTTGGGGTGTGAGCCAGTCATCGGGGCCCGGGCCGAGCCCCACGACGTACACCGATCCGGGGCGTGACCGCGGATCGGGCTCGTGCCCGGTCGAGGCCCGGCCGCGCACATCGGCACGCCGGTCCTGCCCGGGCACGACCACGACCGACATGTAGGGCACGGAGTCAGCGGGTACGTCGGCGACTGGCATCACGCGTTGTGACGTGCGGGTGGCGTGCTCCACATACACCGCGCGCCCGAGCAGCCCGGACTGCCGCAGCGCCTCGCGCACACCCTCGAAGTTCCGACCCAGCTTCATGATGATCGCCGCATCGGTGTCCGCGAGCCGTCGCGCCAGCTCGGGCACGGGCAGGGTCCCGGGCAGGACCGTGAGGACATCCTCGTGGCGTGCCAGCGGCAGCGCCGCGGCCGCCGTCGCGCCGGACAGCGCGGTGACACCGGGGACGATCTCCGTGACGAACTCCCCCGCCAGCCGGTCATGCAGGTACATGAAGGATCCGTAGAACAGCGGGTCGCCCTCGGCGAGCACCACCACCGTCCTGCCTGCTGCCAGATGGGCTGCCAGGCGAGCCGCGCAGTCCTCGTAGAAGGCATCGAGCGCGGCGTAGTAGCCACCGGGATGCCCGACCTCGCCGGTGGTGACCGGGTATGCGAGCTGCTCCTCGACAACGCCGTCGCGGAGCAGCTCGGCCACGATGGAGCGCGCGATCGAGGAGCGGCCGGTGCCCGCGTGGTAGGCGATGACATCGGCGGCGGCGATGAGTCGGGCCGCCTTCACGGTGAGCAGCTCGGGGTCACCGGGGCCGACTCCGACCCCATAGAGGCGACCTGCTGTACGCGCGGTCGCGCTGTCTTCCATGCTCATTCCGCGTCAGACGCCAATGCATTGATCGTGGACGCCGCCATGGCCGACCCACCGCGATGGCCGTGCACGACGATCCACGGCACCTGGCCGCCATCGGGAAGCACATGCGTGGCCAGTGCCCGCTTGGACTCAGCGGAGCCGATGAAGCCGACGGGCATCCCCACGATCGCTGCGGGTCGTGGACCACCATCGAGGATGAGCTCCAGCAGGTGGAACAGGGCCGTCGGTGCGTTGCCGATGGCCACCACGGCACCCGCCAGGCGCTCGTCCCACAGCGACACGGCCGCCGCCGCACGGGTCGTACCCCAGGCACGGGCCAGGTCCGGCACCGCCGGATCCCGCAAGGTGCATACGACCTCGTTCGTCGCGGGCAGGCGGCTCCGCGTGATGCCCGCGGCGAGCATGTGCGAATCCGTGAAGACGGCCGCCCCGGACCGGAGTGCCGCCCGCGCCGCCCCCGCGAAGCCCACCGACACCTCCAGCTGCTGGGCGATCGTCACATCGCCGGACGAATGGATGACCCTCGCGGCGACGGCACGCGCGTCCTCGGGCACCGTCGTCAGGTCCGCCAGGCTGCGGATGTGCTCGAAGGAGCGCCGGGAGATCTCGGGGCCATCGGTGCAGTAGTCATAGCGCCGCGTGGGCGCAGGCTTGTGGTCAGGCACCGGACATCGCCTCCATCACGTCCTGCAGGGCGCGCGGTGCCACCACTGCGATGTGTTCACCGGCGGGTGCACCGCAGCGACGGTCGCAACCGACGACGTGCACGCGCGGCCCCTGGCTGCGCACGGACTCGACGGCCGCCCTCACAAGCTCGATGGTCGATGAGGTTGTGCGTCGGCAGGAGGGCGCACCGACACATGCTGAGAACCGCGCCCATGGCGAGTCCGCGGCGACGGCGAACCCTGCTGCCTGCAGGGCCCCGATTGCGCTCACACCATCGTCGAGGACGAGCGATCGCCAAGGGGTGATCGTCACCTCGAGCGTCACCTCGGCGAGCCCCGCGACGTGGCGGGCGTCCAGGAATCCCAACGGCACTCCCGCTACGAGGGCCCCACCGACCGGACCCGGCGTGAGCGGCGCCGGCGCCGCCAGCGTGAGCGGATGCATCCCCCGGAGGACGGAGGCGCTGGAGGGCAGGTCGCGGACGTTCCAGATGGTCGAGGCATCACGGTCGGCCATGAACGCATGCGCCCGCTCGATCATCTCCGGAACCCCGGAGCGCAATGGCACATCCACTGCACGACCCGCCGCCAGCACCCGCGCACGCGTGTCATCGAGCACCTGCAGGGCGAGATCCCAACTCTCGCCGAGCACCATCGCGGTGGCGTCACTCACGGCCCAGAGGAAGCGTCCCGGCAGCGCGGCGAGCAGGGGATCGGCGCAGATCGCCGCATCGAGTTCCCGCACTGTGGAACGCAGGCCCCGGTTCAGCGGAGCGGCGATGATGTTGCGCACGCGTTCGTGATCCGGTGACGGCAGCAGGCCCGTCGCCATCAGCCGCTCGACCAGTCGCCCCGGCAGCGGGTCAGGAAGCGAACGCAGTTGGAGATTGCCGCGATTCGTGAGCTGCACCATCGGCGCGCCGAATTCCCCAGCAATGGCAACGAGTTCCGCCAGTAACGACACCGACACCGCGCCCCCCGGCGCACGCAGCCGGATGATGGCGCCGTCTTCTGCGAGGAAGGGACGGAACACACCCGGACAGCTGTCCGTTCCTTGACGAGGGGTCACGCGCGGGAGTGTAACGAGTGCGCTGCAATCGGCCGCCGCCCCGTGATTCGAGGTCGAGGGCAGCTAGGGTTCGCCACGGTGCACGTTGCGGAACCCGGTGTGAACCCGGGGCGGTCCCGCCACTGTGACCCGCGATGCGGGGAGTCAGAGACGTGACGGGCACTACCGCATGCGATCGCCATGTGGTCACGTCGAGCCGGGGCGAGGATCCCGGTCGAGGAGTTCGCATGCCGCGCATTGCACTGCTGTCCACTTCCGACACCGACCTGCTGAGTGCGCGCGCCAGCGGCGAGGACTACATCTGGGCCAACCCCACGCATGCTGCGCACCGGGACATGGGAGCGCTCCTCAGCGCGGCCGACATCGTCGTGGTCCGCATCCTCGGCGGCCCGCAGGACCTCTGCGTGGGCTTCCGCCAGGTCGCGGAGAGCGGCGTGCCACTCATCGTCCTCGGCGGCGAACAGGCCCCCAACGCCGCCCTCATGGACCTCTCACGCAACGTCCCCACCGGTGTCGTCCGGGACGCGCATCGCTACCTGGCACAAGGTGGAGCGGCCAACCTGCGCCACCTGCACGCCTTCCTCACCGACACGCTGCTGCTCACCGGTCGCGGCTTCGATCCCCCAACCGAACTGCCGGTCTGGGGCACGTCGAGGCGCACGCCGGCCAGCGGATCGGGCGACGCGAGCGCGACCCGGCCACGCGTCGGCGTCCTCTTCTACCGCGCCCAGGAGGTCGCGGGCAACGCAGCGTTCGCGCACCGACTGTGCGAGGCGATCGACGATGCAGGTGGCCTCGGCGAGGCGATCTTCGCGTCCTCCCTGCGCGATGCCCCGACCGACCTGCTGGAACATCTCGGCGGACTCGACGCCTTGATCACCACCGTGCTGGCCGCGGGAGGCACGCGACCGGCGACCGCACAGGCCGGCGGGGACGACGAGGCCTGGGATGTGACAGCGCTTGCCGCACTCGACATCCCCATCCTGCAGGGACTCTGCCTGACCTGGAGTCGCGAGGACTGGCAACGCTCCGATGAGGGCATGACGCCACTCGATGTGGCCACGCAGGTGGCTGTGCCGGAGTTCGATGGCCGCATCATCACGGTGCCCTTCTCGTTCAAGGAGGTCGACGCGGACGGCCTGCCGCATTACGTCGCCGACCCCGAGCGATCGGCACGCGTCGCGAACATCGCGGTCAAGTACGCACGTCTGCGACACACCCGGCCCGCGGACCGCAAGGTCGCGATCGTGCTCTCCGCGTACCCGACCAAGCACGCACGCATCGGCAATGCCGTGGGCCTGGACACGCCGGTCTCCACCATCCGCCTGCTCCGTGAACTGCGCAACGCCGGCTACGACCTGGGCGAACCCGGCCTCATCCCCGGGCTCGATCACCTGACACCCATCGACGGCGAGGCGCCGGACACCACAGCGGGCAACGCGTTCATCCATGCCCTGATCGCAGCTGGCGGGCAGGACCCCGAGTGGCTCACGCAGGAGCAGGTCTCGGATGCACAGGTGCGCATCCCGGCGCACCGCTATCGCACGTGGTTCGACGCCCTCCCCGCGGACCTCCGGACAGCGGTGACCGACCACTGGGGGCCGGCGCCGGGCTCGCTGTTCGTGGACACGTCACGCGACGCGCAGGGCGAGATCGTGTGCGCCGCACTGGTGGCAGGCAATGTCGTGTTGCTCGTGCAACCACCCCGTGGCTTCGGTGAGAACCCCATCGCGATCTACCACGATCCCGACCTGCCACCCACCCACCACTA
>JAJXSV010000153.1 GCA_021784375.1 Actinomycetes bacterium
CCTGGGCACCACGCGTTGGCAGTTGCTTCGCAAGGTGCAGCTGCCGCTCGCGAAGCGCACCATCGTGGTGGGCGTGAACCAGACGATCATGGCGGCGCTCTCCATGGTCACCATCGCGGCACTCATCGACGCGCCAGGCCTGGGTCAGGTCGTGGTGCAATCACTGCAGAAACTGGATGTCGGCACTTCGTTCCAGGCCGGCCTGGCCATCGTCGTCATGGCCATCGTGCTCGACCGTTCCACGACTGCAGCAGCGGCGCGTGTCCAACGCGACACGGTGCGCGGGAGCCGCACGCACGTCCGCCGTCGCCTCGGCCTCGGCCTCGGCCTGGCCGCGACCGTCGGGGCCGTGGTGGTCTCGTACATGTTCGTGTTCGCCGCGGACTTCCAGGGCGCCGGATTCATCGGCCAACCGGTAGCGAACTCCACGCAGCAGGCGGCCGACTGGGTCCAGTTGCACTGGGCGAGTGCGACTGCCTGGTACACGGACTGGGTGTCGAACTGGTTCCTCAACCCGCTGCAGTCCGCGTTGGTCGGGACCCCGTGGTTCATCACCGCGGCACTCGTGCTGCTCTTCGCATACGTGTTCGGCGGTCGCCGTCTCATGCTGGTCTCCGCCGGGTTGCTCGCAGTGCTCGTGGGCACGGGACTCTGGTCGGATGCCATGGTCACGCTCTCCGCCACCTTCTTCGCGGCCTTCATCACCATGGTGCTCGGCATCGTGTTCGGCGCCTGGATGGGCCGGAACCGCCGCGTCGATCGCCTCCTGCGGCCGATCCTGGACGCGGGCCAGGTCCTGCCCGCATTCGTCTACCTGGTGCCCTTCCTGGGCCTCTTCGGTGCGACGCGCTTCACTGCCATCCTGGCGGCTGTCGTGTACGCCGCTCCTGCTTCCATCAAGCTCATCGCCGACGGCGTCCGCGGTGTACCGGAGACCATCCGCGAGGCCTCGGTATCGGCGGGGGCGAGCACCTGGCAGCTCATCACCAAGGTGGAGTTGCCGATGGCCCGGCACTCGATCGCGCTGGCAACCAACCAAGGGCTCATCTACGTGCTCGCCATGGTGGTGGTGGGCGGGCTGGTCGGTGCGGGTGGCCTCGGGTACCTCGTGGTGGCTGGCTTCGCCCAGTCGAGCCTGCGCGGCAAGGGGATGGCTGCCGGCCTGGCCATCGTCGTGCTCGGCATCCTCATCGATCGCATCACGCAGGCCGCTTCGCGCCCGCGCCAACGTGCGGTGCTGACGAACGGCCACTGAGCGGGCAACCGCTCACAGCTGAGCGGGCAACCGCTCTCAAAGGTTCCATCGGTCGCCTGGCCGGTGGTTGAAAATGACCGCTTGCGGTCAGGGGCAATGGAGGAAGTATGACGAATCGACTGCACGGCGGGGTGCTCATCGCCGCAGCAGCATCGCTCGTGCTGACCGCTTGCGGCGCTGCGACGACGAGCACCAGCTCATCGTCCTCCGCCGCTTCAACGACGGCCGCGTCATCCGCGGCCTCGACGGCGGCCTGCGGCACGTTCAGCATGGCGATCAACCCGTGGGTCGGCTACGAGGCCAATGCCGCGGTGATCCAGTACGTGGCGGAGAAGCAACTCGGCTGCACCGTGACGACGAAGAACATCAGCGAGCAGGTGGCGTGGCAGGGCTTCGCCACCGGCGAGATCGATGCGATCGTCGAGAACTGGGGTCACACGGACCTCGTCCAGAAGTACATCACGACGCAGAAGGTCGCCGAGGACTTCGGCCCCACCGGCAACGAGGGCATCATCGGCTGGTACATCGTGCCTTGGATGGTGAAGAAGTACCCGGACATCACCGACTGGAAGAACCTCAACAAGTACGCCAGCCTCTTCAAGACCTCTGAGTCCGGCAGCCTCGGGCAGTTCTCCGACGGTGACCCGGCCTACGTCACCAACGATGAGGCGCTGATGAAGAACCTGAAGCTCAACTACAAGGTCGTCTACCTCGGCTCCGAGGCTGCGCTGATCCAGGGCTTCCGCAACGCTGAGGCCCAGAAGAAGCCCTTCCTCGGCTACTTCTACGAGCCGCAGTGGTTCCTCTCCGAGGTGCCGCTGGTCCACATCAAGCTGCCGGCGTACACGCCTGGTTGCGACGCTGTGGCCGCGAAGATCGCCTGCGACTACCCGCCGTACCACCTGAACAAGATCGTGTCGACGAAGTTCGCGAACTCCGGCTCGCCGGCTGTGAAGCTCATCAAGAACTTCAACTGGACGAACGCTGACCAGAACCTGGTCGCGAAGTACATCACGGTCGACAAGATGAGCGATGCGGATGCGGCGGCCAAGTGGGTGGCTGCGAACCAGGCCAAGGTCGACGCCTGGCTGAAGTAACAACTTGGAACTGCGGTTCCACGTGGTGGTTCCCCGGACCTTCGGGTCTGGGGAACCACCGTGCTTCTCACTAGGTTGCATGAAGAAGGGATGGCTGTCATGGGGAAGACGTACGACTACATCATCGTTGGCGGGGGTTCTGCGGGCAGTGTGCTCGCGAACCGGTTGAGCGCCGATCCCGGCAACCAGGTGCTGGTGCTGGAGGCCGGGCGCAAGGACTCATGGTGGGACATCTTCATCCACATGCCAGCGGCCCTGACCTATCCGATCGGCTCCCGCTTCTACGACTGGAAGTACGAGTCCGAGCCCGAGCCGTTCATGAACAACCGCCGGATCTACCACGCACGCGGCAAGGTGCTCGGTGGCTCGGGATCCATCAACGGCATGATCTTCCAGCGCGGCAATCCCATGGACTACGACCGTTGGGCCACGCAGCCCGGTTGTGAACGCTGGTCGTTCGCACACTGCCTGCCGTACTTCAAGCGCATGGAGAACAACACCTCCGTCGCGGACACCGTCTGGCGCGGCCACGACGGGCCGCTGGAGTTGGAGAAGGGTCCGGCCACCAACACCCTGTTCGAAGGCTTCTTCCGCGCCGCCCGTCAGGCCGGTTTCCACCTCACCGATGATGTGAACGGCTACCGTCAGGAGGGCTTCGCGCCCTTCGATCGCAACATCCGGCGCGGCCGTCGACTCTCCTCCTCCGGGGCCTACATCAAGCCCATTCGGAAGCGCGCCAACCTGACGGTCACGACCCGGGCGTTCGTGCGCAAGGTCGTGTTCGAAGGGGAACGCGCGGTCGGCGTCGAGGCCACGATCCGCGGCAACACCGAGGTCATCCGCGGCCGGGAGATCATCCTCTGCGGTGGCTCCATCAACAGCCCGCAGCTGCTCATGGTGTCGGGCGTGGGTCCCGCCCAGGACCTGCAGAAGCTGGGTATCAAGGTCATCAAGGACCTGCCCGGCGTGGGCAAGAACCTGCAGGACCACCTCGAGGTCTACGTGCAGTACGCCTGCAAGCTGCCCGTCTCCATGCAGCCGGCGCTCGAGAAGTGGCGCATGCCCTGGATCGGGTTGCAGTGGCTCTTCCGCAAGGGGCCCGCGGCGACAAACCACTTCGAAGGGGGCGGCTTCTCGCGCAGCAATGACGAAGTGAAGTGGCCCAACCTCATGTACCACTTCCTCCCGGTGGCCATCCGCTATGACGGGACCAAGCCCACGGGCGGCCACGGCTACCAGGTCCACATCGGCCCCATGTACTCGGACGTGCGCGGCGAGCTCACGCTGAAGAGCGCCGATCCGAAGGTGCATCCCGCGCTGCAGTTCAACTACCTGTCCACCCCGAATGACCGTCGCGAGTGGATCGAGGCGATCCGCCAGGCCCGCTTCATCCTCAACCAACCGGCCATGGCGCCCTTCAACGATGGTGAGATCTCGCCTGGACCGTCCGTCGAGACCGATGACGAGATCCTGGCCTGGGTGTCGCGGGACGCCGAGACGGCCCTTCATCCCTCGTGCACCTGCAAGATGGGCACCGATGAGATGGCCGTCGTGCATCCGGATTCCCTGCGCGTCCACGGTGTCGAGGGCCTACGCGTCGTCGATGCCTCGGTCTTCCCGTTCGTGACGAACGCCAACATCTACGCACCGGTGATGATGGTGGCGGAGAAGGCGGCGGACCTCATCCTGGGCAAGGCGCCGGCTGAGCCGCAGACCACCGAGTACTACCGGCACGGCGAGTGAGCGACTGAGCGGCGTGGCAACCCACGTCGCTCAGCGCGCGTGCGCGCTGCTCGGGACTCCGGGCACCCAGGCCACTGCGCGGTCGCGCCCTGCGCGCTTCGCGTCGTAGAGGGCCGCGTCGGCACGCCGGAAGGCGGTGTCGGGGTCGACCCAGTCAGCCCTGCTCACCGCGGTGCTGCCGATGGAGACGGTGATGATGCCGACGGCGCTGCCGGGATGGGGGATCCCCAGGCCGCGGATCGATCGCTGGACCCTCGCGACGAGCGCCGTGAGTCCCTCGGGCGAGCTGACCGCGAACAGGGCGGCGAATTCCTCGCCGCCGACCCTGAAGCAGTAGTCGCTGTCCCGACGCAGGCAGCCCTGGAGCGCAAGGGCCACCGCCTTGAGCACCCGGTCGCCCTCTGCGTGCCCGTTGGCGTCATTGAAGGCCTTGAACTCGTCGATGTCGATGACGGCGAGGCCGATGATGCCCTCGTTCCTGCTCACCTGCGCGAACAGCGCTCGCGAGATCTCGTCGTAGTGGCGGCGGTTGTAGAGGCCCGTGAGTCCGTCGCGGATGGCGAGCGCTCGCACGCGTCGCCAGGCCAGGCCGAGCTCCCAGAGCAGCAGGAGGATGAGCAGGATGAACAGCCCGGCCAGTGACTGGGTGAGCGCCTGCTCGACGGCGGCGGCACGGGCCTGGCTGATGTTCGTGCTGGTCACCAGCCACCAACCCGACGTGGGGATCGGTTGGGCGATGATGTGCTCGCCTCGGACCTCAACGGAGTGGCCCGCCCTGAGCCTCAGCCACTGCGAGGCACTGAGCGTCAGGTTGTCGCCGTGCATGGGCTTGCCGTTGCCGTCGAAGAGCAGGGTCCGCGAGTTCGGAATGGGGCTGCTGGCGCCGATGCGGAGGAAGGTGCCGAGCGTGACATCGATGCTGGCGACGCCGATGAACCTGCCCTGCGCGTAGACCGGGTCGCTCACCGTGGCCATCCAACCCTTGCCCGCCAGGTCCACGTACATCGGTGTCCAGAACTGTCGGCGGGTGGGATCGAGTCGGGGGCGACCGAGGCGGAAGAAGTCCATGTTCAGCATGGCGTCGCTGTAGTAGGTGCCAGGTCTGTCGGAGTACGGGTACAGGTAGATGAAGCGACGGGCCGAGGTGTAGTAGCACCAGGGGATGTCCGGGTTGCGCTGGAGCACGACCTGGCAGACGGTGTTCAACGCACGGGTGGCCTGGATCTCGCGCCAGGTCGGCGAGCCCGGCTGGGGCAGCGGTCCCTCGCCGCTCACGCTGCCGAGGGCGTGCCGATCACGGGCGCCCACACTCACATAGCCGCTGCCCACGGCCTGCCGGGTCAGTTCGACTACGGGCGGCGCGCTGGTCCCCGACGCGAGGGCGCCGGCGACCTCGGCGTCGAGCGTGGCTGCGAAGTCCGCGAACCTGGCGAGCTCGCGGTCGTAGGCGATCTCCGCGTGCTCCGCGTGGCTGGCGATGAGCGTGTACCGGTGCTCGAGTTGCGCATGCAGGTTCCATGCGAACAGGGAGGCGCCGAGGGCCGCTACGAGCAGGATCGCCATGGCTTGGGCCAGGCCCAGACGGCGCCACCGAGGACGCCCTGAGGGTCCTGCGGCGGCCATGTCATCCCCCAATGAACGCGGTTCGCTGGTGGAAAGGCTAGTCCGTGTGTCGACGACGGTCGAAAACTGAACAGTTTCGACGGTGAAAAGTGAACACTCAACGATTGGGGAGTGATCACTTTGGAAGACTGGGCTTTGATCCGCAGGCTTGC
>JAJXSV010000154.1 GCA_021784375.1 Actinomycetes bacterium
GGCGATGGCCTGGAAGATCGCAGCGGCATTGCCGGGGCGGTCCGGAACGCCGACGACGGTGACCTTGGCCTCACTGCGGTCGTGCGCGATGCCAGCGATGATCGGTTGTTCCATGTTGTCTCCTATGGGGCGTTCCTTGGTGACCCACGTGCCTTCCTTGTGGGAGAAGGACGAACGGACGTGAACGGGAAGGTCGAAGCGACGCGCGTACTCCACGCAGCGCAGGTGCAGCACCTTGGCGCCGCTCGCAGCCAACTCCAGCATCTCCTCGTAGGTGACGCTCGTGAGCTTGCGCGCAAGCGGCACCACGCGCGGATCGGCGGAGAAGATGCCGTCGACGTCCGTGTAGATCTCGCAGACGTCGGCGTCGAGCGCTGCGGCGAGGGCGACGGCAGTGGTGTCCGAGCCGCCGCGGCCGAGGGTGGTGATGTCCTTGGTCTTCTGGGACACGCCTTGGAAGCCGGCCACGATGGCGATTGCCCCGTCGTTGATGGCTTCGCGGATGCGGCCGGGCGTGACGTCGATGATGCGGGCCTTGCCATGCTGTGAGTCCGTGATCACGCCGGCCTGCGACCCGGTGAACGAGCGCGCCTCCATGCCCAGGTTGTTCACGGCCATGGCAAGCAGCGCCATGGAGATCCGCTCTCCGGCGGTGAGCAGCATGTCGAGTTCGCGGGGCTGGGGCAGCGGCGTCACCTGGTTGGCGAGATCGACGAGTTCGTCGGTCGTGTCGCCCATGGCCGACACCACGACCACCACGTCATTGCCGGCACGCTTGGTCTCGACGATGCGCTTGGCCACGCGCTTGATGGACTCGGCGTCGGCCACCGAGGATCCGCCGTACTTCTGGACGACCATTCCCACAGGAGTTCCCCTCACGTGTCGGATCGATGCGCGATCCCTGTCCACGGGGCGACCGACCCGGTCGAGCAGGGGTCTCGGGGTCGAGCACATCGCGGCTGCGGGGACATGCTGACACGCTCGGAACGGGCATTCCAGCGAAGTCCACATATTGAGACACGGCAACGTCTCAGCATGCGAGAATTTCCGGGCCCTGAGCAATCAGGGCGCGGTTAGACGGTGCGTCGACCCGCGAAGGCCCGGCCCAGCGTCACCTCGTCGGCGTACTCCAGATCGCCGCCCACCGGCAGCCCACTGGCGAGCCGGCTCACCGTGAGTCCCATGGGCCCGAGCAGGCGGGCCAGGTAGGTGGCGGTGGCCTCCCCCTCGAGGTTGGGATCGGTCGCGATGATGATCTCCTGCACCGTGCCGTCGGCCAGTCGGGGCAGCAGTTCGCGGATGCGCAGATCATCGGGGCCGACACCATCGATGGGGTTGATGGCGCCTCCGAGCACGTGGTACTTGCCGCGGAACTCGCGGGTGCGTTCGATCGCGATGACGTCCTTCGGCTCCTCCACGACGCAGATCGAGGTCTGATCGCGCCGCGGGTCTCGGCACACGCGACACAGGTCCGCCTCGCTCACGTTGCCGCACTCAGTGCAGAAGCGCACACGCTCCTTGACCTCCTGCAGCAACTGGGCCAGCCGATGGACGTCGGTGACGTCGGCCTGCAGGATGTGGAAGGCCAGGCGCTGCGCGCTCTTGGGGCCGATGCCGGGCAGTCGGCCCAACTCGTCGATGAGGTCCTGAACGATGCCTTCGTACATCAGGTGTCCAGGTCAACTTCGGCGATGACGACCCCGCCAAGCGCCTGCTTGGCCAGTTCGATGCCGCGCAGCACGTCCTCCGCGTCGTCATCATCGATGGATGGTGCGTCGACCACCGCTTCGACGGCGACCTCGGCTGCCACCGACGCCTCCGCGCGCGCCCGGGCGTTCCTGGACGGTACGGCTTCCTTCTCAGCCGGAGGTGTTGCGGCAGCGGGCAGCGGCGCCTTGGCCCCTTGGTCGAGGACCAACTCGATGCGTAGCGGGCGGCGGACGACCTGCTGCACGGCGGAGGAGAGCACGGCATCGAGGTTGCGCGACCGAGCCACGGTGTACGAACCCTGCTGGGGCAGCGCGACCACGAGTTCGTCACCGTTCACACCAGCCGGTGCGGAATCGGCGAACACCGTCCACGCCGTGCGGCCACCCGCCGGCGTGCTCTTCACGGCTTCCAACACGGCTGGCCAGAGCGTGCGAATGGACTCGAGGTCCACCGGCACCGCGCCCGGGCCCGGCGACGGCACTGCGCGCGGGGCGGGTGCGGGAGCACTGGGTGCGGCCGTGGCCGCAGGCCCCTCGGCTGCCAGGCTGGCGACCACGGGGTCTGCGTCGACGGCGGGCGCCGCCGCACTCGCTCGCGCGGTCGTCGGGGCCACGTCGGAAAGCTTCCGAGGTCTGCCCGTTTCCTGTGCCGCGACCGGTGCCTCCATGGGCGCAGGGTGCGGCGCCGTGGCGGCGGGGGCGGTGACGATGGAGGTCGTGTGCACCGGCAACGCCGCCACCCGGCGCTCCAGGGCGTCGAGTCGTGCAGCGAGCGCGCCCACGCCAGCCTCGCCGCTCGGGAGCAGCAGTCGTGCCGCGAGCAACTCCAGCTGCAGCCGGGGCGCGGTGGCGCCACGCAAGGCTGACAGACCCTCGTTCACCGTGTCCGCGGCCCGGGAGAGCGTTGGCAGGCCGAGGGCTTCTGCTTGAGCGCGCAGCACTGGGAAGCGATCAGCGGGGGCATCGATGAGTCCGTGTTCGGCCGCCTCAGGTGCCGCCGAGAGGATGATGAGGTCTCGGAAGCGCTCGAGCAGATCGGTGACGAAGCGGCGCGGATCGTGCCCGCCGCTCACCACGTCATCCACGACGTTGAAGAGATGCGCCCCGGACGCCGAACCCAACGCGTCGACGACCGCGTCGAGCAGCGTGTCATTGGTGAAGCCCAACTGCGAGAGCGCGTCGACGTAGGTGACGCCCTCCGGACCTGCGCCTCCGACGAGCTGGCCGAGGATCGACTGCGCATCGCGGACGCTGCCACCACTGGCGCGTGCGACGAGTGCGAGCGCAGCGGGATCGGCCGCCACCCCTTCCTTGGCGCAGATCATCGAGAGGTTCTCGACGAGCAGCTTCGCCGGCACCAGCCGGAACGGGTAGTGATGCGTGCGCGAGCGGATGGTGCCGAGCAGCTTGTCCGGCTCGGTGGTCGCAAACACGAAGCGCAGGTGCTCCGGCGGCTCCTCCACCAGCTTGAGGAGGGCGTTCGCCGCCTCGGTGGTGAGCTGGTGCGCCTCGTCGATGATGTAGATCTTGAACCGTGACGACGCCGGCGCGTAGACCGCCTTCTCACGCAGTTCACGGGCCTGGTCGATGCCCCGGTTGCTGGCAGCGTCCAGCTCGATGACGTCCATCGAGCCCGGCCCGTTGGGCGCGAGTTCGACGCAGCTCTGGCAGACGCCGCAGGGTTCGGGGGTGGGGCCCTGCGCGCAGTTCAACGAACGGGCCAAGATGCGCGCACTCGAGGTCTTGCCGCAGCCGCGAGGGCCTGAGAACAGGTAGGCATGATGGGCGCGGTTGGCCGCCAGGGCCCGCATGAGGGGCACGGTGACGTGATCCTGACCGATGAGGTCCGCGAATCGCCCTGGACGATATGTGCGATAGAGGGCGAGCGACATGTGCCCGAGGGTAGTCGTCGGGACCGACAGCAGCACTTCGCCCGCTCACGGCCTCCCACCGTTCGAACGTCCGCCGACATCGCCAACAGCAAGGACGGCGCATACCGCTTGAAGAGCCGGGGCCCAAAGAGCATCCCCGCCGCCAAGAACACCGACTGCTCGGGAGTGCGTCAGTCCTCAATCGGCGTAGGCGGGGTCCAGGTTCCGTCGGCATCGACAGGAGCCGGTGGCATCGGCGCTGCCAGGTCAGCACAATCGGTGAGAAGTCGCCCCGGAACGCACGAAACTCCCCGCGAGAACCTCTCAGAGGCTCCCATCGGGGAGTTTCGCAACGTGGATCCCTACAGTTTCGCAAGGACCCCTTGGCGGTGACGGTGGGATTTGAACCCACGGTGAGCTTTCACCCACACACGCTTTCGAGGCGTGCTCCTTAGGCCACTCGGACACATCACCGCGCCGAACAATAGCGGAGGAGCGTGCGGGGCAAGAATCCCGTTGGCTCAGAACGTGGGGCAGCCCTTGCCGGACGCCTGCGCCGAGGGGATGGCCAGGATGGCGCTCACCTGCTGGTCCGGTGCCAGTTGGCCGAAGGAGTCGCCGATGATGAGGTCGACAGAGCCGTCGTTGGGTTTCTTGGTGGGATCGACCTTCGCGACGCCACCCGGCACATAGGCGGCAAGACGGTCCGCCGCCGGACGGTGACCGGCCGCGTAGCGGATCTCGGCGATGCCCTTGATGTTGGCCGAGGAGGAGCCGACGATGCCGTTCTTGAAGCCACGGGTGCGAAGGTCGACGGCGGTGATCGCGGCCAGGCCCACCCGCTTGGTGGCGTTGTACACGTTGACCGTGATCGCACTGGGATGGGGAAGCACCTTGGCGGGGATGACCTGGATGAAGGTGCAGTCACTCTTCGTGTTCACCACGCGCGCACCCGGTTTCACGAGCCATGCGGCGCCGAAGCCGATGGCGAACACGAGCAGGAAGGGCAGCACGGCCTTCAGGCGATCTCGGCGACGCACCCGGTACTGGTAGGAACTGAGATGGGGCCGAGCCGAGTAGGTCACCGGGCCTCCACTTCGTTCAAGAGCAGTGGCGGAGGATGCGGGATTCGAACCCGCGAGGCGTTTCCACCAACACGCTTTCCAAGCGTGCGCACTAGGCCACTATGCGAATCCTCCGGCGCGAAGGTTACCGGGCCGAACGACGGCGCCGAAATCGTCCGTCCTCGCGGCCGCCTCGCCGTTGGTGCTCGGGCGCGGGCAGGACAGGCGCCGGGGCAGCCCAGCAGGTCAGCGACCTACAATTGGCG
This sequence comes from Actinomycetes bacterium, assembly GCA_021784375.1. The sequence continues at coordinate 4,911 of JAJXSV010000154.1, forward strand.
CAGCCCCCCATGCGGTGGCATCACGCCCAATCCCCCCAGGGCCGGAAGGCAGCAAGGGTAAGCGTGCTCTGGCAGGTGCATGGGGGGCCCTTTTGTGGCCGCGGCCGGTGGGCGCCGCGGGGGACGAGACCGGATGCGCATTCTCGAAGGACGTCGTCACCGAGGATCCGACCCTGTCCGGGGCCCTCGGTTGGGGTGCGGGACACCTCACGCGTCTCTTGCGATCACTCCGCTCGATGAACGGCGAATGCGACGGGTTCCGCGTCAGGCAGCGGTGTTTGCCTGAACCAGCAGCTGGGTGGACGTGAAGCGTCCACTCACCACTGGCGGTTGTCGCGCCCCAGCAGTCGACGTCGACGCAGCCGTGCCGTCAACGCGACGGCCGCCGCGCGGCGCTCGGCTGCGAAGGCCAGGGCGATGGGGTCGCGGACCTCACTCGCGTCGACGCCCAGGCGACGCAGGATGAAGTCGGCCAACTCCGGGTTGCGAGCGAGGGCAGGGCCATGCATGTAGGTGCCTATGACATTGTCCGTCACCACACCGTCCACCCCGCCGATGCCATTGCCGTTGCCCAGCGTGACGACACCGAGGGCGCTTGCCCCCTCGCGCAGTTCGGTGACGCCACGGTGGTTCTCGAATCCGGTGAGCGTGGTGCCGATCAGCGCGGACGTCATGGCGATCTCGCCGATGAGCCGGCGCTCGCCACGACGCGTCGTCAAGGGGAGCAAGGACAACCCCGCCACCGCCTCACCGTTCGAGCCGGGGAACACATCACCCAGGATCTGCAGGCCCGCCCAGATGGCGAGCACTTGCGCGCCTCGCCCCATGGCCGCCGCCAGCGCCGCGGCGCCCTGCCCTCGCAGCGCCCCCACGCAGGCGATCTGGGCCACGTCCTCGCCCCCGCCGATGCAGTAGAGGTCGGCATCATCC
>JAJXSV010000155.1 GCA_021784375.1 Actinomycetes bacterium
GGGGGCTGCCGCAGCGAATCTCACGAGCGTCTGCTGGAACGGGAAGTCCAGCACTGACGGCAGGCCGCGCTGACGCACGAAGCTCGAGACGAACACGGGATCGGTGTCGAACACCTCGCCGAACATGTTGAAGCCCGACGTCGCCGGGTCGATGTTCGCGTACTTGAGGAAGGCTGGCACCCAACGGCTGAAGAACTGGTCGTCGACGTGCTTCGCGGTGTCGATGCGGAAGCCGTCGATGCCGAACTTGGTGACCCAGTCCGCGTAGGTGCGTGCGAAGCCGTCGACCACGACCGCGTTCTCCGTCTTGATGTCGTCGAGCCCGAAGAAGTCACCGTTCTGGTACTGGGTGACATTGCCCCAGTCCTGCACATCCCCCTGGTTGTGGTAGTTCGAGAGATCGTTCAACCACGCAGGTGACTTCGCGTTGGCCAAGCCCGTCGGGATGTAGGCGGTCGTCTTCGGAGTTGCGCTCCAGCCGTTGCCATCGCGGTACTGGATGACGTCAGCGGTGTGGTTCATCACGATGTCGAGGTACACCTTGAGACCAAGCGCATGCGCCCTGGCCATGAATGCCCTGAAGTCCGCCTCGGTGCCGAGGTGGGGGTCGATCTTCGTGAAGTCGACGATCCAGTAGCCGTGGTACCCGGCCGATCCCCCTTGCACCGCGCGGTTGACGAAGGGTGGCGTGATCCAGAGCGCCGTGAACCCCATGCGCTTGATGCGGTCCAGGTTGGCCGTGAGCCCCTTGAAGTCGCCGCCGTGGAAGTACCCCGGGTCGGTTGGGATGTTGCCACCCATGGCCAGACCGGCCGCCATGTCCCGTGAGCCGTTGTCGTTCGAGGTGTCGCCGTTCGCGTAACGGTCGGTCATCACGAAGTAGAAACTCTGTTGCGAGAGCGCGGATCGAGGCATGGTCGTCGCCAGCGCCGACACCACGGCGTCGGGCACCGTGCTGTCCGCTGCGTGTGCTGCGCTGATGGAGGAGAGCGCAGTGACCGCCATCAGGGTCGCTGCCAGTGTGCGCTTCATGAAACCCTCCAGATGCCGCCACCGGCCTGGTCCACGGTGACGAGGAACTCGTCCGCGACCACTGTGCCGGTGAATCCGAACAGTGGTGTCGCCGAGGTGATGCCGAACCCGCCGACGGGGATGCTGACCTCGCCCAGGGGATTGCGTGCCACCACGATCAACAGGCGATCCCCGGCCGTCTCGCGCAGGTAGGCGATGACGTCGTCCGTGACCTGCACCCACCGCATGCCCCCCGCTGCCAGAGCCACGGATCCGGTGCGCAGCGCGATCAGGTCGCGATAGATGCCCAGGAACTCGTGGTCCCAGCTGGCTTCGTCGGCCCACGGGTGGGTGGTGCGCGAGTCCTCACCCCAACTGCCCACTGCACCCAGTTCATCCCCAGCGAACACCATGGGCACACCGGGCATGGTCATGGCGACGGTGGCCGCGGCGATGTGGCGCGGACGCGAGCCCGACACCGTGCGGATACGCGCTGTGTCGTGTGAGGACAGGATGGTCCAACTCGCTACAAGCGACCGCCAGGGTATGCAGGCACCGATCGAGCGCATGGTGCCCACGAGCTGCGGACCGTTGAACTGCGGGATCTCCACCGGGATCCCCAGCCAGTTCTCACCCGGGAAGTCATCGGCCCGCAACCAGGCCCACACCGGGCGCACGAAGGCCGCGTAGTTCATGGTGCCCTGCCAGCCATCCCCGGGCAGGTCGCGCCCGGCGTCGTGGAAGGCCTCGGCGACCAGTACCTTCTCCGGGCCGACCGCCATCACGGCGGCGCGCGCCATCCGTGCGACCTCCTGGTTGAGGTCGATCGCAGCCTGACGGCCGGTCATGTGCGCCACGTCGATGCGCCAACCATCCAGGCCGTACGGCGCCCGCAACCACTTCTGCATGATGCTCGTGGGGCCCTCGAACAGCCGACGTCGGAGTTCGGCGGACCGGTAGTTGAACTTCGGCAGTGAGGGGATGCCGAACCAGCACTCGTAGCCGTATGGCAGGGAGTCGTCGAAGGTGTAGAAGTCCCGGGTGGCGGTATCCCCCGCCTGCGCACTCAGGAACCATTCGTGATGGTTTCCGGAGTGGTTCAGGGTGAGGTCCCCGAAGACCTTGAGGCCCCGTGCGTGCGCTGCGGCGACGAGCGCGATCAACGCCTCGTCCCCTCCCAGCAACTCGTCGACCCGGTCGAAGGTGGTGGCGTCGTAGCGGTGCACGGACCCCGCGGGGAAGAAGGGGGTGAGGTAGATGGCTCCCACCCCGAGCGAGACGATGTAGTCGAGGCGTTCGATCACGCCCCACAGGTCGCCACCGAAGTACTCGTGCGAGGTGTTGCGCCCACGACCCTCGGGGTGCTGGTCCCACGTGCGCGGCAGGGCCCATGCCGGCAGCGGGTACTCACGACCCGAGGAGGCGAAGCGGTCCGGGAAGATCTGGTAGACCACCGCTCGCTGAGCCCACTCCGGGCTGGCGGGGAAGGCCGACACCGCGAAGTCGAGGGCATCGGGCACGTCATGGTCGAAGTGGCCGGCGGCGTTCAGCCAGACGTACCCGACGTCTCCACCGGCAAGCAGCCAGCGGTAGTGCGTGAGCGGATTGCGCACGAGCAGGTCCGCGGTCCACCAGTCATCCGGACCGCTCGAGTCTGCAAGCGTCGCGAGGACATTGCGGGGCTCCCCGTCAGCGACCGAGCGCAGGACGACCTGGTCCGGGTGCAGCTCGCGGGGCACCCGCAACCGCAAGCGGACGATGTCACCGAGCCGCGGCGCCGCGTCACTGACGTGGAGTCCCGAACCATCATGGTGCGCACGGTCAAGCGATGGGTTCATCCCTTGACCGAGCCGGCTGTGAGACCGCCGATGATGTACTTCTGGAGCGCGATGAAGATGATGACCACGGGCAGCGAGGCCAGCACGGAACCCGCTGCGAAGGCTCCCCACTTGGAATCGAATCCACTGGTGATGAACCCGTACAGACCGACAGCCAGCGTCTGGTGGTGCGAATTGCTCCCCAGGATGATGGACGCGAGGATGAAGTCGTTGAGCGATCCGATGAGGCTCAGGATGAACGTCACCGCCAGCGCCGGCATCGTCAGCGGCAGGATCACCCGCGAGAAGGTCTGCCAGTGCGTGGCGCCGTCGATCATCGCTGATTCATCGAGTTCCTTCGGGATGGTGTCGAAGAAGCCCTTGATCAGCCAGGCGTTGATGCCCAAGGCGCCACCGGAGTAGATGAGCACCAGGGCCCAAGGTGTCCCGAAGCCGATCGTCGGCGCGTACTTGGTGATCTGCTGCACGATCGCGTAGACGGCGCTCAGCGCCAGGAACGATGGGAACACCTGCACCATGAGCAGGCTCATCAAGGTGGCACGGCGCCCCTTGAAGCGCAACCGGCTGAATGCGTAGGCACCGAAGGCGCCGATGAGCACGTTGAGGGCTGAGCTGGTGAGGCCCACCTTGAGCGAGTTCACCACCCAGTCGGTGAAGTACACGTCGGCGGAGTTGAACAGCAGGCTGAAGTTCCGCAGCGACCATTGTGGCGGCGTCATCGTGCTGAGGATCGCGTCACTGCCGCTCAGTGCCGAGATGAGGATGAACCAGACGGGCAACAGCATGATCACGATGAGGACGATCACCGTCGCGTGACGACCGAACACCGCAGCGCGCTTGGCCTTCCGCACAGGGTTGCGGCGGAAGCCCTCCACCGCGGAGGTGGCAGTGTGTTGAGTGCTCATGCCATGTTCTCCAATGCCTTGGAACGGCTGAATGACCAGAAGGAGATCGCTCCGACGATGAAGAACAGGAGGATCGACACGGCGGAAGCCAAGCCGTAGTTGTTGCCGGCCCCCGTCTGGAATGCCAACTTGTACGTGTAGCTGATGAGGATGTCCGTCGCTCCTGCCGCCGAGTTGACGTTCTGCAGGTCGGGGCCGCCGCCGGTGAGCAGGTACACCTGGTTGAAGTTGTTGAAGTTGTACGAGAAGGAACCGACGAGCAGCGGGCCCACCGCCACCAGCAGCAGCGGCAGGGTCACATTGCGGAACACCTGGAAGCGGTTCGCGCCGTCAACGGCGGCCGCCTCCTTCAACTCGCTGGGGATCGCCTGCAGGGCGCCCGTGGCGACGAGGAACATGTACGGGAAACCGAGCCACAGATTGCACAGGAGGATCGAGACCTTGGCCCAGTTGGGGTCCGTGAGCCAGGGGACGCTCAGGTGCAGGATCGAGTTCACCGCACCCCACTGGTCATTGAGCAGGCCACGCCATACGAGGATGGACAGGAACCCGGGAATGGCATAGGGGATGATGAGCAGTGAGCGATAGACCTTGCGGAATCGCATGGTCGGCACGTTGAACAGGAACGCCACGAGCAGGCCCACCGTGAACGTGAGGAAGACCGTGCTCAGCGCGTAGACCACGGTCCAGATGAAGACGCGGCCCATGGGTTCGCTGTAGCGCGGGTTGCTGAAGATCTTCGTGAAGTTCTCGAAGCCGATGCCGACGCGCCAGCCCTTCGGCAGCAGTTCGTACTTGTGCGTCGAGCAGGACTTGCCGCCGTAACTGCCACTGCCGTTGTCCGTGTATGCGGAACCGCAGGTGTTGTCCGTGAACGTGTCCTTGGCCTTGTTGTAGCTCCAGCGGGTCGCCCGGTCGTACGCGACGTTCGCAGTGTCCAGTTGCAGGTAGTGCCCGTGCGGCAACGGGATCTTGTACGCCTTGCCACTCTGGATCCACTGGTCGACCACGTTGGAGTTCACTGCGGTGTACCCGCTCGGCACGAGCGGCTCGTAACTGCCCGAGGTCTGGTCGATCTGGAACTTGATGGGTGAGGGCTTCAACTCCGTCGCGGTGGCGATGTAGGAACCCTTGTCGGTGCCGGAGTTGGCATCGAAGCGCTCGAGCAGCAGCACGCGCTTGCCCGACGGATCCGTCGCCACCTGCATGGAGTAGGAGTCGTAGTTCGTGTAGCCCTCGGCCGCAATGGCTGCCACGGCCTCATCCTTGGACAGGGAGTGGCCGGTCGAGTAGTTGGTGAAGGCGATGTACACGGTGTAGATGATCGGCAGCACCGCGAACACGGCCATGGTGATGGTGCCGGGGAGCAGGTACTTCAGGGGGATGACGTGCTCCGTGAGGTACAGCCAGTTGATGCCCAGGATGGCGATCAGGAGCAACACGGACTGCCAGTACAGGCCCGCGGCGAGCATGAGGTACACCGCATACGCGCCCAGCGCTGAGATGACACTCAGGATCAGGTACTTCACGATCAAGCCGGCGACGTTCCGCTTCGGCTTGTACAAGGCATCGCCCTTCATTGGCAACGGTGCAGCGCCACTAGCGGCCACAGCTGTTCATCCCCATTCGACGTCGGAGCTCAAGACACAGGAAGAGTTGAGAGGGGCGGGCACCGCCACGTGACGTGGTGCCCGCCCCTCTCATTTGACCATTCAGACTGACGAATCAGCCCTTGATCGCATCACGGATGTTCTGCGTGGCATCCTTCCAAGCCTGAACCGGGTTGGTCGGGTTCGTCTTGGCGAGCGACTTGGCCCAGCCCTGGCTCATGAAGCCCCAGACCGAGTTCATCTGCGGGATGTTCGGCATCGGGATGGAGACGGCGCCAGCGTTGGCGAAGCCCTGGAGCGTCTTGTTCGGGGCCTTGGCAGCCTTGTTCGCCGGAAGCACGTTGGCGATCTTGGCGTACAGGGTGTCGTTGGCAGCGGTCGTCGCGAAGTTCACGAACGCCTTGGCGGCAGCGTCAACACCGTGCGCGTCTGCGAA
>JAJXSV010000156.1 GCA_021784375.1 Actinomycetes bacterium
TGCCCGAGCGCGAACCCACTCCGCCCCCGGCGTAGGCGCGTGGCCTTGAAGCTATCCACCGGTACCCTGACGCGATGGAACTCGTGAAGCCCACACTCGAGATGGTGCCGAGCTACGTCGCCGCGCGCGAACGCGGATTCTCCTTTGACATCAACCCGGCGCCCGAGGCCGTTGCCGCGCTCACCGAGCAGATCAAGGCCGATCCCGCAGCCTTCATCGCGACGGTGGAAGATCTCAACCCGGTGGGCCGCACCATCACCCTGCCCGATGGCAGCGAAGTTCCGCGCCTGCCCCAGTACACGCGCTGGATGTGGGACGGCGAATTCGCGGGCGTCATCACCTTCCGCTTTCAACGCGGAACGCCGGAACTGCCCGCACATGTGCTCGGCCACATCGGCTACGCAGTGGTGGAATGGAAACGTCGCCTCGGCTACGCGGCACAGGCGCTGCGCGACATTCTCGAGCTCCCTCGTGCCGAAGGTCTGCCCTACGTGGAAGTGACGACGAACGTCGACAACCTGGCCTCGCAGGGCGTCATCCTCAAGGCCGGCGGCGAGTTCGTCGAGACCTACAACCGCCCAGCGTCACAGGGTGGCGCACCTATCAACCGGTACGTCATCCACCTGCAGTGACACATGCGTGATTCGGCCGGACGACCATGGTGATCGTCCGGCCGAATGCGCGTCAGTGCAGTTGCTCAGTGCACCTTGGGCTGGGGGCCGGCGCCGACATTGCCATAGCGGTGGTTGGTGATGCTGACGCTCTGCTCATGCACCCAGCGCGCCACTTCCACCGCGCCATTGGCGGCCAGAGGGCGCCGGTCAGTGGAGATACCACGGGCCAACAGTGCGCTGGCGCTCACCGGCTCGTCCGTGAGCACGCGCACACGATCGGTGGCCACGCGCGCGGTGAAGCCGGCCAGGTCCTCAACCGTGCAGGGGTGCCCACTGGCCAGAGGAGCGGAGGCGGAAAGTCGGATCGGTGTTCCCGTCAGTCGCTGTAGCGCTGCCAGATAACGCAGTTCGTCCGCAGAGGCCGTGGGCGACACCCGCACTTCGATGCCCTTGGTCATGGGCAGGTACCGATGTACGTTGCGCTCCACCTTCAGCCCCGAATGGTCGATGCGCTCCGCGCCGACGCTATGCCACCACACCTCGGCCTGCGAGATGGAACGCTCGACATCGTCGAAGCGCGTCCAATCGCGCAGTTGGGTGACATAGTGCTGGCCGCCGGCCTTGGAGGTGGGACCCACCGCTGAACGCTTCCACCCGCCGAAGGGCTGGCGGTTCACGACGGCACCGGTGGTGCCACGGTTCACGTACACATTGCCGGCCTCGACGCGATCGATCCAGCGCTCGCACTCCTCGACATCGAGGGCATGCAGGCCCGCGGTGAGGCCGTAATCAACGGCGTTCTGCCACTCGATCGCGGTTTCGAAATCGGGTGCCCGCATGACGCCGAGCACCGGGCCGAACCATTCGTTGAGGTGCGACCACGAGTGCGGCTGCACGCCCAGCTTGACGCCGGGACTCCACTGATGACCGGCCTGGTCGAGTTGTCGCGGCTCCACCAGCCATTGCTCACCGGCGTCGAGCTGCGTGAAGGCTCGAAGCAGCGCACCCTCCGGCGGCCGGATGACGGGACCGACCACGGTGGAGTATTCCCAACCCGGTCCCACCAGCAGGGTCTCCACGGCGTCCTTGAGCTGCCGGATGAAGGCCGGATTGTCGTAGACGGGTGCTTCGACGATGGCCAGGCTGGCGGCGCTGCACTTCTGGCCGGCATGACCGAAGGCGGACTGCACAAGATCCTTGACGGCAGCGTCGATGTCGGCGGAACCGGAAATGAGCAGTGCGTTCTTGCCGCTGGTCTCGGCCATCAGCCGGATATCCGGGCGCCATGAGGTGAAGAGCTCCGCGGTGGCGAAGCCGCCCGTGAGGATGACCCCATTGACGTCCGCATGGGTGATGAGGCGCTTGCCGTTGTCGTCATCACGAGTCGGCACGAACTGCAGGACATCCTTGGGTACACCGGCAGCCCACAGTTGCTGCGCCAGCAGCCAGGCCACGGCCACGGTCTCGGGAGCGGGCTTGAAGATCACGGCGTTGCCGGCGGCCAGTGCTGCACACACACCACCGCAGGGGATGGCGTACGGGAAGTTCCACGGCGGCACCACGGCGACGACACCGAGCGGTGTCGAATCAGAGCCGGCGATCTGTTGACGGGCGGAGAGCCCGTAGAAGCGCGCGAAGTCGATGGCCTCCGAGACCTCGGGGTCCGCCTCTGCTGCCGTCTTGCCGCTGTCCAGCATCATGACGGCCACCACGTTGGTGCGCTGCTGCTCCATCAGTTTGGCCGCCTCGAAGAGGATGCGACGTCGTGCGGCGGAGCCGCGCGCATCCCAGGCCGGTACCGCCGCATTGGCCGCAGCGACTGCGCGATCCACCTGCTCGGCATTGGCGACCGAGTACTTGTACCAGGTGCGGCCGTTGTCGCCCGGGTCGATACCTTCCACCAGATCGTCATTGACGATCTGCTCGCCCTCGATGACGAGGGGCAGCGGGAGCTGCCAGCCGCGACGATGCGTCTCCAGCGCCTCAGCCAGAGTGCGGCGGTATTCGGGGTGCGTGAGGTCGCCGTCGGCCTGGTTCTCGAAGAGGCCGCGATCCGCCAGCTCAGCCGCGTCGTGGCGCGCCAGCGAGTGGCGGCGTGAGGTGGTGCCGATGGTGTGCCGTTGTTGCACCGCATTGCGGAAACGCGTGGCCTGCTGCTCAAAGGCACTGCTGGAGGGCTGCATGCCGAAGGAGGCACGCAGGTAGTTCTCCGGCGAGGTGTTCTCATCCAGACGTCGCACCAGATAAGCCACTGCGGAGGCGAAGTCGTCGTGCCGTGTCACCGGGGTATAGAGCAGGATGCGACCCAGCTGGCGCGCCACCGCGAGCGCCTCGCCATTGGCCATGCCCTCAAGCATCTCGATGTCCAACTGGTCCTCGACACCACGCGACTTGGCGACCTCCAAGCCCCAGGAGATGTCGAAAAGGTTGTGCGAGGCGATACCGATGCGCACCGCGTCGGCGTTCTCGGGGCGCAGCGCGCAATCGACGAGCCGCTTGAAGGATGCGTCGACGTCGGCCTTGGACGGGTAGGGCGCGGCCACCCAGCCGTGGAGTTCGGCTTCGGTGGATTCCATGGCCAGGTTCGCACCCTTGACCAGCCGGATCTTGATGCGCCCCCCCATGGCGGCGCGACGCCACTTGGCCCATTCCACCAGTTCAGCGAAGGTGGCATGCGCCTCGGGCAGGTAGGCCTGCAGCACGATGCCGGCGTCCATGGCGCCGAAGGCGGGTTCGGAGAGCACCTGCTTGAACACATCGACGGTGATGCCGAGGTCGCGGTACTCCTCCATGTCCATGTTGATGAAGGTATTGGCCGCGTTGGCCGCGATGTACAGGCGGCGCAGCCGCTCCGCCACGCGCGCGACCGATCCCTCGTGGTCGATGGTCTGCAGTTGGCTGACGACGGCGGAGATCTTCACCGAGGCGTAGGTGACGTCCGGACGCTGCACCATCTCGATGATGGACTCCAGACGGTGTGTGGCCTCAGCGTCACCAAGCACTGCCTCACCCAACACATTGACGTTGAGTTGCACACCGTCACGCTTACGGCGTTGCAGATGAGCGGCCAGCGGCTTCTCCTCCGCCGGCAGGATGATGCCGGTAGCGGCCGCCCGCACCTGCCACTCCACGATGCGCATCACCAGCTTGGGCATGGTGGGCGAGAGGGCGGCGATGAACTTCACGCCGTTGGCGTCCTTGAAGCCCAAGCCTCTCGAGGTGGCCTTGGCGGCCGCTCGTCGCAGTGCACGCGCGGCGCGTGAGGGCTCGGAGATGCGCATGACCTCGTCGGTGAGCGACATGGTCACGGAGACGGCGTCCGGATCCTGGAGCAGGCGTTCGAAACGCCGCTGGTTGTACTTGGCGCGGCGATCGCGCAGGCGATCGGCGTCGGCGAGGATGGAACGGGCACGATCGACGGCAGCGGGGACCAGGGCATCGGCGTCGGACAGCGGTTCAGGCAGCATGCCCGAATGCTCCCCCTCCGCCGCCGGCACGTCTTGGACGTTCCTGCCGCAGTTTCCGGCGATTTCCTACACTTCGAGCATGTCGCTCGCCGCCTACCTGCAGATGGCCGAGCTGCTCGATATGGCACCGACCACGCTCTACTGCGTCAAGGACACCGAGGGCCGCTATCTGGCAGTGAACAACGCCTTCGTCGAGCGCACGGGCCGCTCCAGCCGACGGGACGTCGTGGGCAAACTTGCCGCCGACCTTTTCCCCGGTGAGCTGGTGGGTAGCTACCACCAGCAGGATGACGACATCCGCGAACTGCGCCACACGCTGCGCGACGAGCTCGAGCTCATCACCGAGGCCAATGGCCAGTTGGCCTGGTTCCTCACCACCAAGCAGCCCATCTTCGAGGGCGACTCGCTGGTGGCCATCGCCGTGGTCTCCATCGCCCTCGGCACTCCGGCCGCCCTGGGCTCGGAGCATCCGCTCCGTCCCGTCGTGGCCTACGTGCGGGCACATCTGGCCGCACCGATGAGCGTCGAGGCACTGGCCGAACTGGCCGGGCTGCCACTGCGCCAGTTCGAGCGACTCATGCACCGCACCTTCGGCCTGCCCACCAGGCAGTACATCACCCAGGTGCGGGTGGTGGCGGCCACCGAATTGCTGCGCAAGAGCAGCCTGCCGCTGGCCGAGATCGCACAGCGCTGTGGCTGGTACGACCAGAGCGCATTCACTAAGCAGTTCACCAAGGTGGCGGGCGTCACACCCGGCGAATATCGGCGCCGGACGGGCGACTGATTCAGGGCTCAACCAGCCACGAATAGACTCGAACCCTCCGTGGAAGGCGTAACCGTGTCTGACGTTTTCGGTGCCAATGAGTGGCTGGTCGATGAAATCTACGAGAAGTTCCTGCAGGACAGGAACTCCGTGGATCCGGCGTGGTGGGAGTTCTTCGCGGACTACTCACCGAAGTCGGCCCAGGCCGCAGCCGCGGCCGCAGCGGCCGCCAACCTGGTTCCCGCCGGTACTGCGCCCGCACCCGTGACACCCGTACCCGTGACACCCGCACCCGCGGCGGCCACCCCCGCGCCTGCGGCTCCAGCACCCGCTGCACCCACCGCCCCCGCCCCGACGCCGGTCAAGCCCGCTGCCGCCGAGCCCACGGTGCTCAAGGGCCCCGCGGCCCGCACCGTCACCAACATGGAGGCCTCGCTGACGGTGCCCACGGCCACCAGCGTGCGCGCCATCCCGGCCACACTGCTCGTCGACAACCGACTCATCATCAATGAGCATCTGGCCCGCAATCAGGGTGGCAAGGTTTCCTTCACGCACCTCATCGCCTACGCGCTGGTCAAGGCGCTGCGGGCCATGCCCGAGATGAACGTCACCTACTCACTCGTTGACGGCAAGCCGGCAGCCACCCAGCACAGCTCCATCAACCTGGGCATTGCCATCGACCTCACCAAGGCCGACGGCACCCGCCAGCTGCTCGTGCCCTGCATCAAACAGGCCGAGCAGATGGACTTCGCCAAGTTCTGGGTCTCCTACGAAGACCTGGTGCGCCGCTCGCGCAGCAACAAGCTCTCCCCCGACGATTTCGTCGGCACCACCGTGTCCCTCACCAATCCCGGCGGCATCGGCACCGTGCATTCCGTGCCCCGCTTGATGAACGGCCAGGCCGCCATCATCGGTGTGGGTGCGCTGGAGTA
>JAJXSV010000157.1 GCA_021784375.1 Actinomycetes bacterium
GGACAGGCCCAGGGTCTTGTTGATGAGGTGCCAGCGGGTCAGGTCGGCCCAGTCGACGAGTGTGATGGCGACCCCGCTGGCGCCCGCACGACCGGTGCGGCCGACGCGGTGCAGGAAGGCCTTGTCGTCATCAGGGCATTCGTAATTGATGACGTGGGTGACGCCGTCGACGTCGATGCCGCGGGCCGCCACATCCGTCGCGGTGAGCACATCCACCTTGCCCGAGCGGAAGGCACGGAGGGCCTGCTCGCGCGCACCCTGACCGAGGTCCCCGTGCACGGCGGCCGCGGCGAAACCGCGCTCCACCAGCTTGTCCGCGAGTTCCTGCGCAGCGCGCTTGGTGTGGGTGAAGATCATGGTGAGGCCGCGCCCCTCGGCCTGGAGGATGCGGGCGACCAGCTCGGGCTTGTCGAGGTGGTGGGCCTGCCACACGTGGAGTTCGAGCGTGTCCACCGTCGAGCCCGCGTCATCGGGGTCACTCGCCCGGATGTGTGTGGGGTTCGACATGTAGCGGCGGGCCATGGTGACGATGGAACCCGGCATGGTGGCCGAGAAGAGCATGGTCTGGCGCGTGGTGGGCGTCGCATTCACGAGGGTCTCGACATCGGGCAGGAAGCCCATGTCGAGCATCTCGTCCGCCTCGTCGAGCACCAGCGTGCGGACCTTGGAGAGGTTGAGGTGCTTCTGCCTCCAGAGGTCGATGAGGCGGCCGGGCGTGCCGACGACCACGTCGATACCCTTGCCGAGGGCGTCCACCTGCGGCTCGTAGGCGCGGCCACCGTAGACGGCGAGGACGCGCAGGCCCTTCACGCGGCCTGCGATCTCGAGGTCGGATGCGACCTGCACGCAGAGTTCACGCGTGGGCACCACGACCAGCGCCTGCGGTCGGCCGTCGGGGTCGGTGATGCGCTGGAGCAGGGGGATGCCGAAGCCGAGCGTCTTGCCGGTGCCGGTCTTGGCCTGGCCGATGAGGTCATTGCCCGCGAGTGCCAAGGGCAGGGTCTGGGCCTGGATGGGGAAGGCGTGGGTGATGCCCGCATGCTCGAGGGCGGCGCAGATCTGCGGGTCCACGCCGAAGTCGCTGAACAGCGGTCCGGGGATCTTGGTCAAGATGCTGCTCCGCCGAATCCGATGCGACGCGCATCAGCGGCAGCGATGTCGACGTAGGCGATGAGCGCTCCCGGGACCAGGATCACGCGTCCCTTGTCATCATGCAGGCGAAGCGTGGCTCCGGACGCGATCGCGGCATCCACCGACGACTGCAGCGCATCCACGGATTCGGTGGACTCGAACACGACTTCACGCGGCGCATGCAGGACTCCGATGCGGACTTCCATGTTGCTCCAAATGCTTAGTGGCTGCGGGGGACACCCGAGATGCCGCGCCAGACCAGCCGATTCACGAGGGCCACAGCGTGGCCGATGGGGATGACCTTACCCTCCCGCAGCCAACGGCGTGCCGCGGTCTCTGCGGTACCGCTGATGCCGATGGCGAGCAGGGTGGCCTCGTCGTCGGTCAAGCCGGTGTCCTCGGCGATCACTCGCGCGATCATCACCGTGCATTCGTCCTCGATGGCCTCGACGCGATCGCGCACCGAGGGCTCGTTGGTGAGATCGGACTCGAACACGAGGCGGTAGGCGCCGTCCGCGTCATTCACGAACTCGAAGTAGGCGCCGACGGCCGCATGGACGCGCTCCCGGTTGTCGGAGGTGGAGGCGAGCGCATTGCGCACCGCATCCACCAACTGCTCGCCGCTGAGCTCCAGCAGCGCCAGGTAGAGGTCCAGCTTCCCCGGGAAGTGCTGGTACAGGACCGGCTTGGAAACGCCCGCCCGGTCCGCGATGTCGTCCATTGCCGCGGCGTGGTAGCCCTGTGCTACAAATACCGAGCGGGCGGCATCGATGAGTTGCGCCCGCCGCGCTTCACGGGGCATGCGCGGCGCGGTGCGATCGAAACTCACGATCGCAGCCTATCGCCGGCAGCCCCGCGACGAGGGGAAGGGGGTCCGCAATGGACGGCAGGGGTTTCCCGTCACCTCCGGTGCAGTACGCGCTCATCGAGGGCAGGCAACTCGCCTTTCGCGAACTCGGTGAGGGTGAGCCGGCCGTCATGATCCATGGACTGGGCGGGCGTGCCACCAACTGGACGGATCTCATGCACGCGCTCCCGCTGCACACGTACGCCATCGACCTCCCCGGCTACGGGCACTCCGATCCCACGCCGGGTCCGCCCACCATGGCCGGCTTCGTGCGTGCCGTGGAGGCGTTCATCGAGACACACCTCGGGGGCCGGGCGGTGCACCTCTTCGGCAACTCCATGGGTGGTGTCGTCGCCGTCGACCTGGCGGCTGACCGGCCGGATCTCGTACGCAGCCTGACCCTGGTGTCACCGGCGCTGCCCACCCATCGCCTCACCAGGATGAACTACGCGGTGCCCGCCGTGGCCCTGCCCCGGATCGGTGACCGCCTGCTCGCCCGCTGGTCGCGCGGCACCGTCGAGCAGCGGGTCGCAGGCTCACTCTCGGTCAACTTCGCCGACCCGGCGAACGTGCACCCGTTGCGTCTGCAGGAGCTCATCGAGGAGACCAAGCGACGTGACGGCGACGAGCATGCGACGGCCACCTACCTGGGGTCGGCGCGCTCACTCATGCGCACCTTCCTGCGCCGACGCACGGCCAACCCCTGGCGCCTCCTCGGTCGCATCGAGGTGCCGGTGCTCGCCGTCTACGGCCTGCGGGACCAACTCGTCGATCCCAAGGCGGCGCACCGCATCACCCGGGAGCATCCCGGCGCGACCGTGGCCGTCATCGTGGACACCGCACATGTGTCGCAGATCGAGCGCCCGCTCGAGGTGGCGCAACTCTGGATGCGGCATCTCGGCTGAGCGGGACCAGCGGCGGGCGGAGTCGCCGGGCCCCGGCAGGTGCTGGATCACCGCACAGACGACGGGAGGGGCGACCACCGTGCGGTGATCGCCCCTCCCGTGATCGAGCGCCTACATGTCCACGGTGCGCTTGGGGCCCGTGAACCAGTGCCGCACGGATACCTGCCACCAGATGGCGAGGAAGACCAAGGTGCCACCGGTGAGGATCGGCGCGTAGTTGACGGCCGTCCAGGTGAAGTCCTTGTTGCCAGGCGTGCCACTGGGCGTGAAGGGGAGGATGAAGTAGATGGAGATGATCACGATCTCCGCCGCTGCCACCAGGTTCATCCACCGGTACTTCCTGCCCAGGGTCCACTCGCCCGGCTGGAACTTGTCGCCGTGTGTCCAGCGCAGCCAGATGGGGATCAGGAAGGCCAGGTAGAGGCCGATGACTGCAACCGACACCACGGCGTAAAACGCAGTGGGCGCGCCCGAGGGGCTCTTCCACAACGCCGGCAGCGTGATGATGACGCCGATGACCGCGGAGGCGAGCACACCGTTGATCGGGACGCGGTGCTGGTTCACCTTGGCCAGACGACGGTGCCCGGGCACGGCCCCGTCACGCGAGAACGCGAACATCATGCGCGAGGACGAGGTGAGGCAGGCCGTGGTGCAGAAGATCTGACCGGCCGTCGTGATGAACATGACGAGCTTGAACATCGCGGGCGTCAGGGCCGTGGCGAAGATCTGGATGACCGAGCCCTGGCCGTACGGGTTCACCTTGGGATCGATCGAGTTGATCGCGTCCACCTTGTAGGCGGCCCAGAGGAACGAAAGCAGCAGGATGTAGCCGCCGATGGCGGAGTAGAAGATCGACTTCCAGAGGCCCTTGGCCGCCGCGAGATGGGCACCCTGGGTCTCCTCGGCGAGGTGCGCCGAGGCGTCGAAGCCGGTGATCGTGTACTGCGTGAGCAGGAAGCCGAGCGGCAGCACGTAGAACCAGTAGGAGCCGTCGCCGAAGCCGCTGTTGTTGATGCGGGTCGTGAAGATCCACGACAGCGACTGGTGGCTCGACGGCGTGAACACGCAGATGAGCACCACGACTGCGGAGCCGAACACGTGCCACCACACGGAGACGTTGTTGATGAGGGCGAGCAGGTGACCGCTGAAGATGTTCACCAGGGTCACCGCCACCATGATGACGAGGAACCAGAAGAACTGCTGGAGCAGGTAGTCCCCGCCGAGGAACGAGCTCGCGTATGCGTCCGAGAAGGAGTCGATGAGGATGTTGAGGAAGGTCGCAGCGCCGTAGGCCACCGAGGCCACGACGGCGAGCAGGCCAATGAGGTTCAGCCATCCGGTGTAGTACCCGGCGCGCGGACCGCCGAGCCGCGAGGCCCACCAGTAGATGCCGCCCGACGTGGGGTAGGCGGAGGCGAGCTCGGCCATGCAGAAGCCGATGATGAGGATGAACGCCGAGATCAGCGGCCAACCGAGCGAGATGGCGACTGGGCCACCGTTGTTCCAAGCCTGCGCGAAGGTCGTGAAGCATCCCGCGAGGATGGAGATGATCGAGAATGAAATGGCGAAGTTGGAGAAACTCGACCACGAGCGGTTGAGTTCCTGTTTGTATCCGAGCTCGGCAAGACGACGTTCGTCGTCGCTGAGGATCTTGTCTGACACGCGACCTCCCGCAAGGACTGTCCCCGGTTTCGAACCTGTTCAGGTTGCCCGAAGTGTCGTGCGGCAACGCGGGCAACGGAAGCGACATTTCTGTCGCGGGAGGGCTCCTGCGGCAGCCGGTGGGAACGACGCTTGCGGAGGCGGATTCCGCGCGGGGAAGTGACAAAGGTCACGAATTTCGGGCCTTCCAGCGCAGCCTTCCACCACACCGTGCATCCCATGCGAGCCGAATCTGCGTCGAGCGGCATTCCGCGTCGCAGGGCACTGCGGCAAACTCGCGGGGACAAAAGGGAGTGCATATGACATCGGCGTTGACGCTGGAACAGCTCACCCGTGACGTTCACGAAGGTCGCATCGACACGGTTGTGGTGGCGTTCACGGACATGCAGGGTCGCCTGCAGGCCAAGTTCATCCATGGGGACTTCTTCCTGAACGAGGTCGCACCGCACGGCGCCGAGGGCTGCAACTACCTGCTCGCCGTCGACGTTGAGATGAACACCATCCAGGGCTACGACGTCTCCTCCTGGGACACCGGCTATGGCGACATGGTCATGCGGTGCGACATGAGCACGCTCCGGTACACGAGCTGGCGACCCGGCTCCGCACTCGTGATCGCGGACCTGCTGGACCACCACGGTCACGGGGTCGCCGTCTCACCGCGTCAGGTGTTGCAGCACCAGTTGAAGCGGCTGCGAGAGATGGGGATGGTCGCACTCGTCGGCACGGAGCTGGAGTTCATCGTCTTCGACGACACCTACGAGCAGGCGTGGGACAACGCCTACCGGCACATGACGCCGGCCAACCGCTACAACGTCGACTACTCGATGCTCGGTTCCGCTCGCGTCGAGCCACTGCTCCGCGACATCCGCCTGGCCATGGCGGCGGCGAACATGACCGTCGAATCGGCGAAGGGCGAGTGCAACTTCGGGCAGCACGAGATCGCCTTCCGCTATGCAGACGCGCAGACCACCTGTGACAACCACGTCATCTACAAGACCGGTGCCAAGGAGATCGCCCACGCGCACGGGAAGTCGCTCACCTTCATGGCGAAGTACAACGAGCGGGAGGGCAACTCCTGCCACATCCACCTGTCCTTCCGGGGTATCAACGACGAGCTCGTCCTGGCGGATGACAACGACGCGGAGCAGGGGCTCTCCGCCGTCGGGCGGTCGTACATCGCCGGCCAGCTCGCGCACATGCGCGAACTCGCCATGCTC
>JAJXSV010000158.1 GCA_021784375.1 Actinomycetes bacterium
CGCCAAGCACACGACGCACAAGGAAACGCGCTGACCCCAGCCTCCACGAACGGCCGTCGCCCCCAGGGCGGCGGCCGTTCGATTCGTTATGGGACGGATATCGCAGCGGCGCCCCGGGACTTCAATCGGCGGCCCGCTTCGGACTAGCGTGGGCGCGCAGTGCGAGAACGTGAGGAGGCGGCGCATGGCACTCGATCCGTCGAACGTCGGACGCCAGTTCGTTGCCGCAGAGCCCTATTCGGTGGGGCGTGAGAAGATCCGCGAGTTCGCGATCGCCACCGGCGAGGCCTCCCCGCTCTGCCACGATGTGGCCGCTGCGCGCGCCGCCGGCCATGCGGACCTGGTGGCACCACCCACCTTCCCCATCGTCGTGACGCTGAACGCCATGGGAACCGCCGTGACCGATCCCAGCGTCGGCGTCGTCTGGTCGCGTGTCGTGCACGGCGATCAGCGCTTCACGTACCACCGCCCCATCGTGGCGGGCGATGAGCTCACGGTGAGCATCGTCATCGAGTCCATCAAGACGTTGGCCGGCAACGACATGATCACGCTGCGCGGTGACATCGTCGATGCGGCCGGTGTCGCGGTCGGAAGCACGTGGACCTCATTGGTGCAACGGGGTGAGTGACATGTCGTATGTCGTTGGCACGGAGCTGCCGGTCATCAACGTCCATCTCACCCGCGCGGACCTGGTCCGCTACGCGGGCGCTTCCGGCGATCTCAACATCATCCACTGGAATGAGCGAGCCGCGCTCGCCGTGGGTCTGCCCGGCGTCATCGCGCACGGCATGCTCACCATGGGCCATGCCATTCGCGTCGTCACGGAGTGGCTGGGCGACCCCTCCAAGGTCATCGATTACCAGGTTCGGTTCACCCGTCCCGTGGTGGTCCCGGACGACGACGAGGGTGCGGAGGTCACGTTCTCGGGCAAGGTGGGGGCGGTGAACGATGACGGCTCCGCGGTCATCGCATTATCGGCGGTGTTCGACGGATCCACCGTCCTGGCCCGTGCCACCGCGACTGTGAAGCCCTGAGCATGCAGGTCCTCGACAACGAGTCGCTGGCCGCGCATACGACGCTGCGCGTCGGCGGGCCGGCGCGGCGTTTCGTGCGTGCGCAGTCGGAGGCGGAGATCGTGGAGGTCGTCCGCGACTGTGACGCTCGGGATGAGCAGTTGTTCGTGCTCGGCGGCGGCAGCAATGTGGTGATGAGCGACTCCGGCTTCGACGGCACCGTGCTGCACATCGCGAACCAGGGCCTGCACTACGAGGCCCAGGCCTGCGCCGGGGCGACGGTGACGGTGGCCGCAGGGGAGTCGTTCGACGACTTCGTCGCCCGTGCCGTGACGCAGGAGTGGTCCGGCGTGGAGGCCCTGAGCGGCATCCCGGGATCGATCGGTGCGACCCCGATCCAGAACGTCGGCGCGTACGGCCAATCCGTCTCGGACACCATTGCCCGTGTGCGGGCCTATGACCGCATCACGCAGCAGGTGCGAACCTTCTACGCCGCCGACTGCGGATTCGGCTACCGCACCTCCGTGTTCAAGCGGCATTCACCTCGGCTGGTCGTGCTGGATGTGCAGTTCCAATTGCGCATCGGCCCGCAGAGCATGCCGATCACCTATCCGGAACTCGCGCGCGAACTCGGCATAGCGGTCGGCCAACGCTCCACGTCAGCGTGCGTGCGCGAGACGGTGCTGCGCCTGCGCGGCGCCAAGGGCATGCTGCTGAACCCGGCGGACCATGACACGTGGAGCGTGGGCTCGTTCTTCCTCAACCCGGTTGTCGAGGCCCGCATGGCGCCCGCCAGCGCCCCGCAGTGGGCCCAGGGCGACGGCACGGTGAAGGTCTCAGCGGCCTGGCTCATCGAGCACGCGGGCATCGGGCGCGGCTTCGAGATGGGCGGGGCCGGGACCTCGTCCAAGCACGCCCTCGCCATCGTGAACCGCGGTGCCGCCTCCGCCGCCGCCGTCAAGGATCTGGCGAACCTCATCCGCGCCCGAGTGCGGGTTGCCTTCAGCATCGACCTGGAACCCGAGCCGACCTTCGTCAACCGCTAGCCGGCACCGCCGCCGACGGTTCGACGACCGTTAGTTCGCCTCGGCGAGCAACCGCTGCAGGCGGCCGACGCCCTCGACCAGGTCGGCGTCGCCGAGCGCATAGGACAGGCGGAGGTAGCCGGACGGTCCGAAGGCCTCTCCGGGGACCACCGCGACCTCTGCCTCCTCGAGGATGAGCGTCGCCAGTTGGGCGGAGGACTCGATGACCTGCCCGCGCAGGGTCCTGCCGAACAGGCCCTTCACGGAGGCGTAGCAGTAGAAGGCGCCCTTGGGTGTCGGGCACACGACGCCCGGGATGTCATTGAGCATCTGCACCATGATCCTGCGCCGCCGGTCGAAGGCCTCGCGCATGCGGTGCACGTCGTCGAGATTGCCCGACAGCGCCGCCACTGCGGCCCGCTGCGCGATGTTGTTCACGTTCGAGGTGGCGTGGGACTGGAGGTTGGTGGCGGCCTTGATGACGTCCTTGGGGCCGATCATCCAGCCCACGCGCCAGCCCGTCATGGCGTAGGTCTTGGCAACGCCGTTCAGCACGATGCAGCGGTCCGCGATGGATGGGACCAGCACGGGGAGCGAGGTTGCCTCGGCCCCGTCGTACAGCAGGTGCTCGTAGATCTCGTCGGTGATGACCCACATGCCATGCGCGTCGGCCCACTCGCCGATCGCCTTCACCTGGTCGGGCGTGTAGACGGCGCCCGTGGGGTTGGACGGTGAGCAGAACAGCAGGACCTTGGACTTCGCCGTTCGCGCCGCCTCCAGCTGCTCGACGGTCACGAGGTAGCCCTGCGTCTCGTCCGCCAGCACCTCCACGGGCACGCCGCCGGCCAGGCGGATGCACTCGGGGTAGGTGGTCCAGTAGGGCGCCGGCAGCAGCACCTCGTCGCCTTCGTCGACGATGGCGGCGAAGGCCTGGTACACGGCCTGCTTCCCACCGTTGGTGACGAGCACCTGGGCTTCCTCGACGACGTATCCGGAGTCGCGCCGGGTCTTGGCCACGATGGCCTGCTTGAGCTCCGGCAAGCCCCCAGCCGGCGTGTAGCGGTGGTTCACGGGGTCCTTGGCGGCCCGCTGGGCGACCTCCACGATCCAATCGGGTGTCGGGAAGTCCGGCTCGCCCGCTCCGAAGCCGATCACCGGCCGGCCGGCCGCCTTGAGCGCCTTGGCCTTGGCGTCGACGGCGAGCGTGGCGGACTCGGCAATGGCACCGATGCGGGAGGAGATGCGCGGAAAGGTCATGTGCGGATTCTCCCCCGAACCCCACGCCGGGCGCGACCCGGGGTCGGCCCTGGTCCTCCCGGACCGGGTCGCTGGTTTGGGCCCGGCCCATACATGCACGTAGACTCCGCCGGTCGGCAGCTGCCCGCTGCTGTGCGCGAGCATGCCCAACCGCCTGCCTGTGCGCATCATGGGAGGCCGCCACAGGGCAGTAGCTCAATTGGCAGAGTTCCGGTCTCCAAAACCGGCGGTTGGGGGTTCAAATCCCTCCTGCCCTGCGATGCCCGACGGGCGCCAACCCCGTCGGCTGTAACGAAAGGAACGACCCATGGCAGGTCAGACGGATGAAGACAAGGGCCTCGTCGCCCGGGTGCGTCTGTTCGTGCGTCAGGTCGTCGTCGAGCTGCGCCGCGTGGTGTGGCCGACGCGCAAGCAGGTGACCACGTACACGGGCGTTGTGCTCGTGTTCGTCACGGCGTTGTCCATCATCGTGTCCATCATGGACTTCGTGTTCGGCAAGGGCATCCTCGCCATCTTCGGCTGAGCCCAGAACTTCCCCAGGAGCATTGCGTGACTGAAACCAACGACATCGTGGAACGCGGTGTCGACGAGGTTGACGAGTACGTCGTCGTCGACGACGTCGCTGTAGAGCAGCCTGCCGAGCACCACGACCTCATGGACGTCGAGGAGAGCGCGGACGTGGCCGAGGCGGTCGCCGCCGAGGAGGACCTGGACCCGGCTGCCCAGTTCGCCGCTGCGCTCCGCGCGAAACCCGGTGAGTGGTACGTCATCCACTCGTACGCCGGCTATGAGAAGCGCGTGAAGACGAACCTCGAGAGCCGCATCCAGTCGCTCAACATGGAGGACTACATCTACGAGGTGGAAGTCCCCATGGAAGACATCATCGAGATCAAGAACGGCGTGCGCAAGCAGGTGCAGCGCAACAAGTTCCCGGGCTACGTCCTCGTGCGCATGGACCTCACCGACGATTCCTGGGGCGCGGTGCGCCACACCCCCGGAGTCACGGGGTTCGTGGGCCATGGGCACACTCCGAGCCCGCTCACGATCGATGAGGTCATCGGCATCCTCGCCCCCAAGGTCGAGAAGAAGGTCGCCGCGGGCGGTGTCGTCATCACGCCCGGCGCCAAGCCGGTCGTCACGAGCGTCGACTTCAACGTCGGCGACTCCGTCACGGTCACGGAGGGCCCGTTCGCCACGCTGCAGGCCACCGTCTCCGAGATCAATCTCGAAGCCCAGAAGATCATCGGCCTGGTCGAGATCTTCGGTCGCGAGACTCCGGTCGAGCTCTCGTTCTCGCAGGTCTCCCGCTCCTAGCCCAAGGTTCCCGGTCGGTCGATCGACCGGGTGAAGAAAGAAGGACCCGTCCTATGGCCCCCAAGAAGAAGAAGGTCACAGGCCTCATCAAGCTCCAGATCAACGCTGGTGCTGCGAACCCGGCGCCGCCCATCGGCCCGGCGCTCGGCCAGCACGGTGTGAACATCATGGAGTTCTGCAAGGCCTACAACGCTGCCACCGAGTCGCAGCGCGGCCAGGTCATCCCGGTTGAGATCACGGTCTACGAAGACCGTTCGTTCGATTTCATCCTGAAGACCCCGCCCGCATCGCGCCTCATCCTCAAGGCAGCCGGTCTTGACAAGGGCTCGGCCGTCCCGCACACGACCAAGGTGGGTTCGCTCACCAAGGACCAGGTGCGCCAGATCGCCGAGACCAAGATGCCCGACCTCAATGCGAATGACATCGATGCCGCGATGAAGATCGTCGAAGGCACCGCCCGTCAGATGGGCATCACCGTCTCCGAGTGATGTCCGGTCGTCGGCCCCGCCGACGGCACCCCGCCGGTCGCACCGCGATCGGCGCAGTGGGAGGGCTGCTGCAGCCCGCACCACGCACTGCGAACTAGTGAAATGAGAAGCAGATGAAGCGCAGCAAGGCCTGGCGCGAAGGCGCGGAGAGCATCGACAAGAACGAGCTCTACGCCCCCCTCGCCGCCATGAAACTCGTGAAGGCCGCGGCCAAGACGAAGTTCGATCAGACGGTTGACGTCGCGTTCGTGCTCGGCGTCGATCCCCGCAAGGCCGACCAGATGGTGCGCAGCACCGTCAACCTTCCGCACGGCACCGGCAAGACCGCACGGGTCCTGGTCATTGCAGGTGGCGAGAAGGCGGAGGAAGCACGTGCCGCGGGAGCCGATTTCGTCGGCGCCGACGACATGATCGAGAAGATCACCGGGGGATGGACGGATTTCGACGCCGTCGTCGCCACGCCCGACCTCATGGGCAAGGTGGGTCGCCTCGGCAAGGTCCTCGGTCCGCGCGGCCTCATGCCGAACCCCAAGACCGGCACCGTCACCATGGACGTCGCCAAGGCCGTGACCGACATCAAGGGCGGCAAGATCGAGTTCCGCGTTGACAAGCACTCCAACCTGCACGTGATCCTGGGCAAGGCGTCG
>JAJXSV010000159.1 GCA_021784375.1 Actinomycetes bacterium
GTCGTGATGTCCGCACGCTTCCGCGCGGGCGCCCCGGGCTTCCAGTTCGCCCAGAGCTACTCCTGGATCCCGCAGTTCGGGGTCCGGTACGCGGTCGGCGTCGACGGCATCGCGCTGGTGCTGATCCTGATGTCGACGATCCTGGTGCCCATCACGCTGCTGGCGGGCTGGCACGAGATGGAAGGCGGACAAGCCACCATCAAGGGCTACATCGTCCTAACCCTGGTGCTGGAGTCGATGATGGTGGGCGTCTTCGCCGCCACCGACGTCTTCCTCTTCTACGTGTTCTTCGAGGCCATCCTCATCCCCATGTACTTCCTCATCGGTCGCTACGGTGGCCCGAAGCGCCAGTACGCGTCGATCAAGTTCCTCGTCTACTCGCTGCTCGGCGGCCTGCTCATGCTGGCCTCGCTCATCGGTCTCTGGGTGCAGGCCAAGCAGCAGCTAGGACACGGCACCTTCGACTGGGCCACGCTGTCCACGCTGAAGTTCGATGGCAGCACCGAGAAGTGGCTGTTCGCCGGCTTCTTCGTGGCCTTCGCCGTCAAGGCGCCACTCGTGCCCGTGCACACCTGGCTGCCCGACGCGGCCGCCGAGGCCACCCCGGGGTCGGCCACGCTTATGGTGGGTGTGCTGGACAAGATCGGCACCTTCGGCATGCTGCGCTACCTGCTGGTTCTGTTCCCTGCTGCATCGCTGTGGGCCACGCCCGCCATCATCGTGCTGTCGCTCATCAGCATCATCTACGGTGCGCTGCTTGCAATCGGCCAGTCGGACATCAAGCGCCTGATCGCCTACACCTCCATCTCGCACTTCGGTTTCATCACGCTGGGAATCTTCGCCTTCACCTCGCAGGGCCAGTCGGGTGCCACCCTCTACATGGTGAATCACGGCTTCTCGACAGCAGCGCTCTTCCTGGTGGCGGGCTTCCTCATCAGCCGCCGCGGCTCACGCTTCATCGAGGACTTCGGCGGCGTCAACAAGGTGGCACCGCTAATGGCAGGCACCTTCCTGCTGGCAGGCCTGTCCTCGCTGGCGCTGCCCGGCATGTCCTCCTTCGTCAGCGAGTTCCTGGTGCTGCAGGGCACCTTCACCCGCTATCCCTCGGAGGCCGTCATCGCCACCACCGGCATCATCTTGGCCGCGCTCTACATCCTGCTCATGTACCAACGCACCATGACCGGCATGCCCAGCGATGAGGTGACATCGACAGTCACCGAGCTGAACAAGCGGGAACTGGTGGCCATCGCCCCCGTGATCGCCGTGATCATCGCGCTGGGCTTCGTGCCGCAGACCTTGCTCAACATCATCAACCCCACGGTCAACAAGACCATGCAGGTGGTGGCCGTCGCGGACCCCAAGCCCGCGGTTGAAGGGACGAACTCCTGATGCTTGCGACGACTCTGAATCCGTTCACGACGCCGACCTTCGACTACACGAAGTTGGCGCCGATGCTCATCGTCTTCAGCGGGGCGGTCATCGGCGTGCTGGTTGAGGCCTTTGTGAAGCGTGAAGCCCGACGCAGCGTGCAGCTCGTCGTCACACTGCTCAGCATCGCCATCGCCTTCGGGGCCGTGCTCAACAACTACACCGCAGGACGCAGCGGCATTGAGGCCATGGGCGCCTTCGCTGTTGATGGCGCGTCCACCATGCTGCAGGGCATCATCCTGGTGATCGCCCTGCTCGGTGCCCTGCTCTTCGCCGAGAAGCATGCCGATCCCGCGGGCGATGCCTTCGCGCCGCGCGCCTCCGCGCTGCCCGGCAGCGATGACGAGGTGGCCTTCACCGGTGCGGGCTGGCTGCAGACCGAGGTCTGGCCGCTGTTCCTCTTCGCCGTCGGTGGCATGCTGCTGTTCCCGGCCGCCAACGATCTGCTCACCATGTTCGTGGCGCTGGAGGTGCTGTCGCTGCCGCTGTACCTGATGGCTGGCATGGCGCGTCGTCGTCGCCTGCTTTCGCAGGAGGCGGCGCTCAAGTACTTCATCCTGGGCTCCTTCTCCTCGGCCTTCTTCCTGTACGGCTCTGCGCTGATGTACGGCTACGCGGGCTCCACCAACTTCGGTGACATCGCGAATTCACTGGCCAGGCTCACCGGCAATCAGGGCATGTTCATGCTCGGTGCCCTCTTCGTAGCCATCGGCCTGCTCTTCAAGGTCGGTGTCGCGCCCTTCCATCAGTGGAGCCCCGACGTCTACCAGGGAGCGCCGACAGCGCTCACCGCCTTCATGGCCGCGGCCACCAAGATCGCCGCCTTCGGCGCCCTGCTGCGCGTCATGTATGTCGCACTCGGTGGTGCCCGTTGGGACTGGCAGCCGGCCGTGTGGCTGCTCGCCATCGTCTCCATGCTGGTCGGCACCATCGTCGGCGTCTCACAGAGTGACATCAAGCGCATGCTCGCGTTTTCCTCCGTCGCGCATGCCGGCTTCCTGCTGCTCGCCATTGCGGCGGCCAGCAAGGACGGGCTCAGCAGTTCGCTTTTCTACCTCGCCACCTACGGCCTCACCACCGTTGGCGCCTTCGCGGTGGTCTCGCTGGTGCGTGACTCCACCGGTGAAGCCACGCACCTGGGCGCCTGGGCGGGACTGGGCAAGAAGTCGCCACTCACCGCGGGCATCTTCGCCATGTTCCTGTTGGCGCTTGCGGGCATTCCGCTCACCAGCGGCTTCGTCGGAAAGTTCGCCATCTTCTCCGCGGCTGCCGCGAGTGACGCCACACCGCTGGTCATCGTCGCCGTGTTCGCATCGGCGATCGCTGCCTTCTTCTACATGCGCGTCATTGTGCTCATGTTCTTCACGGAGGCCAGTGAGGCCACGGCCAGTGTCGTGATCCCCAGCTACTACACCAAGACCGTGGTCGGCGTCACCGCGGTGCTCACCGTGCTTCTCGGCGTGCTCCCGCAGCCGCTGCTCAGCCTGGCAGCCGACGCTGCCAACTTCCTCCGTTAAGGCGCGGATTCCGTGAGCAGATTCGGATTGGATGCCGTGGATCCGGCGCTCGCGGAAACCATGCTGGCGCGACTTGAGGATGTCGAGAACTCACTGCGTGCGGTGGCCAAGGCCGATGACCCTTTCATCGACGAGGCCGCGTCGCACCTGCTGTACGCGGGCGGCAAGCGCTTCCGGCCCATGCTCACGCTGCTTTCATCGCAGCTGGGCAATGGCATCAGCGACGACATCATCCGCGCGGCCGTGGCGGTGGAACTCGTGCACCTGGCCTCGTTGTACCACGACGATGTGATGGATGAGGCACCGCGCCGACGGGGTGCCGACTCAGCCAACAAGCGTTGGAACAACACCATCGCCATCCTCACCGGCGACTTCCTTTTCGCACGCTCCTCCGAGGTACTCGCGGATCTGGGCCCGGAAGCGGTGCGCATTCAGGCCCAGACCTTCGCACGTCTGGTCGAAGGACAGATCCACGAGACGGTCGGACCTTCCGACGGGGAGGACGCGGTTTCGCATCATCTCAAGGTGCTCGCGGACAAGACGGGCGTGCTCATCGCCACCTCCTGTCGCTATGGAGCCATGTTCTCCGGCTGCAGTGACGAAGTGGTGGACGCGCTGCGCACCTACGGAGAGGCCATCGGCGTGGCCTTCCAGATCGCCGACGACATCCTCGATATCGCCTCGCCGGCCGAGGTCTCGGGCAAGACGCCGGGAACCGATCTGCGGGAAGGCGTCATGACGCTGCCCATGCTGCTGGTGCGCGCTGCCAACCTCGAATCCGATGCCCACTTGTGCTCGCTGCTCGGTCGCCCACTCGAGGATGAAGCGGAGCACGCGGAGGCGCTGGCCCTGTTGCGCGAGAACATGGCCATGGATCACGCTCGCGCCACTGCCCGGCAGTGGGCAACCGCCGCCGCCGAGGCGCTGGCACCTGTGCGCGCGGCGCTGGCAGCCGACATGCTCTCGGTCAGCGAGGATTCACCGGAGTTGCTGCGCAAGCAAGCCGCACTCACGGCACTGTTGCTGTTGTGCGACGACGTCGTCGATCGCGTCGCCTGATCCGGCTTCGAGTTCAGGCCCTAGATGGGCTCGGGCACCTCGCGTTGGCCGCGTGAATGGCGCACCATGTCCACCGCGAAGATGATGAGGCCCAACCACAGCCAGACGAATCCCCCCCACTTCAATCCGGACATGGCCTCATGGAAGACGAAGACCCCGATGAGGAACTGCATGACCGGCGTGATGAACTGCAGCAAGCCCAGGGTGCTGAGTGGGATGCGCACGGCAGCAGCGCCGAAACCGAGGAGCGGGATGGCCGTCACCGGGCCGGCAGTGAGCATGGTGAGCGAGTGGCCCAGGCCCGCGTGCAGGAACTGTGCCTGGTTGGCGAACTGCAGCCACAGCACGTAGATGATCGCGAAGGGCAGGGCGGTGGCGGTCTCGATGGTGAGTGAGGCCATGGCCTCCACATCGGCCAACTTCTTGACCAGGCCGTAGGAACCGAAACTGCCGGCCAGCGCCAGCCCCACCCACGGTATGGCATGGGCGTCGAGGGCCAGCATGATGATGGCGGTAGCCGCGATGGCCAGCGCCACCCATTGGGCATGACGTAGTCGCTCGCCGAAGGCGATGATGCCGAGGGCCACGCTCACCAGTGGGTTCATGAAGTAGCCGAGGGCCGCGTCCACCACGTGGTTGTTCTGCACGGCCCAGATGTACAGACCCCAGTTGACCGTCACCAGCAGCGCCGCCAGTGCGAGCAGGCGGCGCGTGCGCGGCGAGCGCAGGGCCGCACGCACAGGGCCCCAAAGTGAGAAGGCGGCGTTGGCAAGGGCCATGAAGACGAAGGACCAGAGGATGCGATGGGCCAGCACCTCGTACGCACCGGCCGGTGAGAGGAGCGGGAAGTAGAGGGGGAAGAATCCCCAACTCCCATATGCGGCAAGGCCGAAGATGAGGCCGCGGGTTTCCTCTGACCGTGCACGCATTCCGGCAGCGTAGCCTCGCCGCTGCAACGCGGTTGACGTGCAGGGGGATGATGAGACGACTGGGCGCCTTCGTCGCCAACGTGCTCCTCATGGCGCTCGGCGCCGGCCCCCGCCCATCCGGCGCTGCACCGCCGTCAGCGACGTAGACGGGCGAGTGCCCGCCGCAACTGGCCCACGGTCAGCGGTCCGGACTTCCAGGCCGCCACACGGCGGGTGTCGTCGAGAATGATGGTCGTGGGCAAGGTGGAATTGGGGATTCCCGTGAGCCCTTTGAGGATATGTGCGGTGCCGTCGGGCAACTGTCGGTACTGGCTGGGGTACTGCTTGATGAAGGCACGCGCGGCCGCCAACTCATCCATGGTGTTGATGCCGAGGAAATTCACGTCCGGATGCTCCGCGAAGGCCGCCTGCAATTCCGGCCATTCGTCGACGCAGGGCTGGCACCAGGAGGCCCAGAAATTCACCACGGTGTAGCGCGCGCCCAGCGTGCTGGTATTCCAGGCGTAGCCATCGAGGTCGGTGCCGCTCCACGCGGGGAACAATGCGCGCTGCTCGGGCGCGATGATGGTGAATTCGGACTTGGCGGCGGCTTCTGCGGCCGCGCTCAATGGGGACGCGGGCGTGGCGGCATCCGCGCAGCCCCCGATCAGAAGTGCGGCGAGGACCACACCGACCATTCGCATGTGGGAATGATGGCAGGGGTCGCCGCCGGTCCATAATCGGCTATGCGCCTGTTTCGCGTCACCGCGCCCGCCCTGCTCGCCTTCGCCGTCGCGCTGGTTGCCAGCGGTGTGCTCTCGGTTCG
>JAJXSV010000160.1 GCA_021784375.1 Actinomycetes bacterium
TCCTGCTGGGTCTTGTTGAAGCGGTGCACCTCGTCGACGAACAGGACGGTGCCGCGCTGGTACACCTCGCGCTCCGCCTTGGCCCGCTCCACCACTTCGCGGACGTCCTTCACGCCTGCCGTGATGGCGGACAACTCCACATACCTGCGCCCTGACACCTGGGCGGCGATGTTCGCGATGGTGGTCTTGCCCGTGCCCGGGGGCCCCCAGAGGATGACGGAGACCTCGCTGGTGCCGTCCAGCAGTCGACGCAGGGGCAGTCCCGGCCCCAGCAGGTGCTCCTGGCCGACGAATTCGTCCGCGGAACGCGGTCGCATCCGCACGGCGAGCGGCGCCGTGCCGGGGAACTGCGAGAAGAGGTCGCTCATCAGGCCTGCGGTTCAGGCGCTTCCACGAACACGGCCTGGGGCAGATCGGGCAGTCGCGGTGGGCGCTCATGACGGATGCGGTGCGCCTCCACAGCGGCGCGGTGGTAGTCCTCGAGTTGGCGTCGGAACTCCTCGGACGCATAGGCCCGACCGTCCACCACCGGTCCCTTGCGTCCCTCGATCACGGCCGCGACATCGTCGCCGGAGATGGTCGAATGCGTCTCCAGTGCGTGCGTCACGGCGAGCACCTCGCCGCGGTGCTGCGACAGCAACTGCTCGGTGCGGTGGTAGAGCTCCCCCAGGCGACGCTCCACCTCGTCCGCGATGCCACCCTCCCACGACAGGCCCTGCACCAGCGGGACACCGTTCGGAAGCAGGCCCGAATTCGCCAGCATGCTCGCGTTGTAGGCGCGCAGTTGGCTACCCATGGCATGCGAGAGCAGCGAACGGGTGAGGATCGCCGTGGCCTGCGCCATGTCCCCGCCCACACCCTGCGTGTGGTCACCCTCGTAGAACAGGCGCTCCCCCACGAGCGAGGCCAGGAAGGTCATGACGTCGACCTCGACCTCGCTCCTCCATTGCACGAAGCGGTCCTCGATGGGGATGGGTGACACGAATCCACCCACGTCACCGCGCCGTTCGATGGTGGCCACGTCGATGATCGACGTGTGCTGCAACTGGTACATGGCGACCGCATGGCAGGCCTCGTGCAGCGCCACGCTGTGCCGCTCGCGATCCACGTAGGCGCCACCGTCCGGCAAGCCGTGCTGCTTCAACGACTTGGCCTTGATGACATCGGCATAGGTCACGGTGTCGCGGCCATCGCGGATCGCGAGCACGAGCGCCTCGTTCACGGTGTCCTTGATGCTGGCACCGGTCGCGTACGGCGACACCATGGCCAGTCGATCGATCTCGTCATCGGTGAGGTTGTGCTCGATGCGCCGCAGGTAGTTCCGGTAGGTCTCGACCCGACCGTCCTTGGTGGGATAGCCCACCCGGTACGAGCGGTCGATGCGACCGGGGCGGAGGAGCGCCGGGTCGAGTGAGTCGGGCATGTTCGTCGCCATCATCACCAGGATGCGGTACTTCGGAGGGTGCTTTGGCCGGATTCCCAGCACGCGTCGCACCACGCGATTCATGAAGCCACGCGGCTTGGTGAGGCCCGACAGTTCAGTGAGCAGCGCCTGCAAGGTGCCGTCGAAGGAACGGCCACCACCCATCCCGGGCATCACGACCTGACGCGGGTCCTCGGCCAGGGCCGCCCGGGCCTGGTCGGACACGAAGTAGGCGCCATTGCACCCCACCGGGGCCGATGCATGGAACCCGGACATGGCATCACGACGCATCTGTGACACCTGGCCACCGCGAGAGCCGAGCGTGTCTGCCTCGTCGAAGAACACGATGACGCCGCCGTAGCGCAGCGACAGCTTGCGCAACTTGCGGAAGAGGCCCTTCACCTTGAGCACGCCGATGCCGAAGAACATGTTGACGAACGCGCCCGGATCCACGAACACGTACGGACGGCCCGTCTCCCCTGCCACTGCCTCGGCCATCAGCGTTTTGCCCGTGCCCGGGGGTCCCCAGAGCAGGATGCCACCGGGAACGTGGCCTCCTCGGTCCTCGATCGCCTCGGGGTTCTCAAGGAACAGGATGTTCTCCTTGATGCGCTCGAGCACCCGGTCCTGGCCCCATACGTCGGTGAAACGGGTGCGCACGTCGTCCGGCATGTAGACGTCGATGCCGCCACGCGACATGAACCAGAAGATGGCGACGAACTGGATGATCGCCACGAACATGTAGAAGACGATCTGCAGCAGGTACGGCATCCCCTGCACGATGAGTTGTGGCGCAGTCACCACCGCTTCGATGGGCGAGGTACCGATGAATGCACCGGTGACGGCCGCCGCCACGTACAGGACGATCGTCCAACGGAGGAAGCGGGCCACGCGGAAGCGCGTCCAGGGCCGCACACGCATGACACGGCGGTCGCTGCGCTCGAAGATGCCACGCCAGAACAGGTAGTAGCCCGAACTCCGTTCAGTCAGGACGAAGTGGATCTGGCGGACGAGTTCCAGCACCGCGAGCATGGTGAGGAATGCACCGGGCGCCGTGAACAGGCTGTTGTACAGCGCATCGCCCACCGGCTCGATGGGGTTGGTCGCCACCGTGCTCCAGAAGACCAGGCCCAGCAGGATGAGCCACAGGCACTCGAGCTTGACGCGGTCCCACCAGTCGAGCGGCTTGCGCGTGCTCCGGTCCTCATCGCGCACACGCGAGGTGAAGGCCGAGCTGCCGATGTCGTTAGCCACGTGGCTCCTTGAACGTCAGTGAGGTGATGATGGCCCTGATGCTGGCCCGGTTGCTGCTGAAGCACCCCTGTGAGCAGCGCGCCACGAAGGCGTACACGCGGTTCCGCTTGGGTGGCAGCATGCTCACCACCTCGGTGGTCTGCAGCGTCCCTCCGCTCACGTAGGTGGCGGTCTGACGGATGCCGGTGAAGCCTGCGCGGTCCCAATGGTCGGTCGTCACGGCCGCCTTGGCCAGAGTGGTTGCGGGCACCACGAGATCGCGCAGCGCGGCGGTCACGTCGGTTCCGATCCCCTGCTGCTCCACTCCGACCAGGTCGCGCACGAAAGCGAACACGACGGGCGTCGAGGGAGGTTTGGCCGCGAACACCTGGTCCGCATCCACCGGAGCCGCCGACCAGGCCCCTTGCCACAGCACGGTCTGCCGGAAGACATTGCCGGCGTCGTCGCGCCAGCCCGTCTGCGCCTTGGTCACCTGCTTGGCCGGTACCTGCTGCCAGGCGGCGGGGAGCGCGAAGTACATGCCGTAGCCGCCGGCTGACACGTACTGGTGGCTCGGCGCGCCGCATGCACTCAGCGCCAGTGCCGCCACTGGAAGGAGCCATGCCGCACGCCTGATCACGATCCCACCCTAGATGGTGACCGGAAGGCGACGGCGAGCGCGATCCGCCGCATCCGACGAACGCACGTACCCCGAACAATCACCCTCGCGGGGAGCCTCAATCCGCGACGGACGGAGCCTTGGGCTTCGAGTCCACGCCGGCCTCGCGACGCTGCTTCACCGTGATCGGTGTGGGGGCGCCGGTGAGCGGATCGTGGCCGTTGCCGGTCTTCGGGAAGGCGATGACCTCGCGGATCGAGGAGGCCCCCGCCAGCAGCATGGCCACCCGATCCCAACCCAGCGCGATGCCACCGTGCGGCGGCGGCCCGAACTTGAAGGCCTCGAGCAGGAAGCCGAACTTGGCCTCCGCCTGCACATCGGTCATGCCCAGGAGGTTGAAGACCCGCTGCTGCACATCACGCCGGTGGATACGGATGGAGCCACCGCCGATCTCGTTGCCGTTGCACACGATGTCGTAGGCCCAGGCCAGTGCCTGATCCGGAGCAGACTCGAAGTTGTCCACCCAGTCGGCGTTCGGTGAAGTGAAGGGGTGGTGCACGGCCGTCCAGGCAGCCTTGCCCTCGTCGTCCTCGGTCTCCTCGAACATCGGCGCATCAACGACCCACAGGAAGCTCCATGCGCTCTCGTCGATGAGATCAGCACGCCTGCCCACCTCGAGACGCGTGGCGCCCAGGAGAGCCAGCGCCTCGCTGCGCTTGCCGGCGGCGAAGAAGATGCAGTCGCCGGGGTTGGCGCCGGTGGCGGCGACCAGGCCCGCGCGCTCGTCGTCGGAGATGTTCTTGGCCACCGGACCACCCAGCTCGCCGTCAGCGGCGATCGTGACGTAGGCCAGACCACGGGCGCCGCGCTGCTTGGCCCATTCCTGCCAGGCGTCGAAGGTGCGTCGCGGCTGGTCAGCACCGCCTGGCATGACGACGGCGCCCACGTACTCGGCCTGGAACACCCGGAAGGGGGTGCTGCGGAAGTAGTCGGTGAGTTCGAGGAGTTCAAGGCCGAAGCGCAGGTCGGGCTTGTCCGAGCCGTAGCGCTGCATGGCATCCGCGTAGGTCATGCGCGGGATGTCTCCGATGCGGTGACCGATCGTCCCCTCCCAGATGGCACGGACGATGGCCTCGCCGACCTGCAGCACGTCCTCCTGCTCGACGAACGACATCTCGATGTCGAGCTGCGTGAACTCCGGTTGCCGGTCCGCCCGGAAGTCCTCGTCGCGGTAGCAACGGGCGATCTGGTAGTAGCGCTCCATCCCCGCGACCATGAGCAGCTGCTTGAAGAGTTGTGGCGATTGCGGGAGCGCGTACCAGGAGCCGGGTGAGAGGCGGGCAGGCACCAGGAAGTCGCGGGCCCCCTCAGGGGTCGACGCGGTGAGCGTTGGCGTCTCGATCTCGAGGAAGTTGCGCTCGTCCAGCACGCGGCGCGCGATCGACGACATCCTGGAACGCAGGCGCAGGGCTGCGGCGGGCTCGGCCCGGCGCAGGTCCAGGTAGCGGTACTTGAGGCGCGTCTCGTCGCCGACGTCGATGCTGTCGTCGATCGGGAAGGGCAGGGGGGCGGCCTCGCTCAGCACGGTGAGCTGCTCGGTCGTGACCTCCACGTCACCGGTGGGCAGGGAGGGGTTCTCGTTGCCTGCCGGCCGGGCACCCACGGTGCCGACCACCTTCACGCAGTACTCCGCGCGGAGGGCACCCGCCACCTCGGCATCGTGCACGACGACCTGGACCACACCTGATGCATCGCGCAGGTCGATGAAGGCCACTCCGCCGTGGTCGCGGCGCCGGGCCACCCACCCCGTCAGGGTGACGGTGGATCCGACATGGGACGAGCGAAGCGTTCCCGCTTCATGCGTGCGCAGCACTTATGCCTCCAGATTGCGGACGATGGCCTGGACGAGGTCGTCCCCCGGAACCAGTTGCTGATCGCCGGTCGCCAATGATTTCAGTGGCAGCACCCCGTCCGCCAATTCGCGCTCGCCGATGATCACGGCGAAGCGGGCGCCGGAACGATCCGCAGCCTTCATGGAGCCCTTCAGCGCGCGATCCCCGAATGCCATGTCGACGCGGACCCCGGCAGCGCGCAGTCGCGCCGCCAACGTCACCGCGTAGTCCTTGGCATCCGGTCCCATGGGGACCAGGAACACATCGCAGCGCGCGGGATCCCCGACGTTGAGCCCTTCGGCCTCGCAGGCGATCATCGTGCGGTCCGTTCCCAGGCCGAACCCGATGCCGCTCAGGGTAGCGCCCCCGAGTTGCGACATCAACCCGTCGTAGCGCCCGCCACCACCGATCCCGGACTGCGCGCCGAGCATCGGGTGATCGAACTCGAAGGTGGTACGGGTGTAGTAGTCGAGGCCGCGCACGAGCCGCGGGAACTCCACGAACCGAACCTCGAGCAGGCCC
>JAJXSV010000161.1 GCA_021784375.1 Actinomycetes bacterium
GCCATTCGACGACGGCGCGGGGCGGTCGGCATGTTTGGATGTGCCCATGATTCCCCTTGTCGCGCTTGGTCTTGTGGCCCTCGGTGGTCTCGCCTACAGCGCGGGGTACGAGGTGCGGGCCTTCCGTGTGCGGCAGGTGACGGTGCCCGTGCTGCCGGTCGGAGCACAGCCCCTGAAGATCCTGCATATCTCGGATATGCATCTGACCCCTCGCCAGACGCGCAAGCAGGCCTGGTTGCGGTCATTGGGGGATCTGGACGTGGATTTCACCATTGTCACCGGAGACTTCTGGGCCAGTGCGAAGGCACTGCCGTCGCTCCGGGATGCGCTGGCACCGCAGCTCCGCCGGCCGGGTGCTTTCGTCTTCGGCAGTAATGACTACTACGGCCCGCGACCCAAGAACCCGGCCCGCTATCTGGGCAGGGACAGGGGCAAGCGCATTCACGGCGAGGAGCTGCCGTGGCGGGAGCTGCGAGCGATGCTCGTCGCATGCGGCTGGTTCGACCTCAATCATCAACGTCTGGAGACCAGCATCAAGGGCAGCCGCGTCGAACTGCGCGGGGTCGACGACCCGCACCTGCAGCGGGACGATTACGCGCTCGTGGCCGGTCCCCGCGGGCCCGTTGATGTGGCCCTCGGGGTTACGCATGCGCCG
The DNA here is from genome assembly GCA_021784375.1 of Actinomycetes bacterium. The sequence continues at coordinate 656 of JAJXSV010000161.1, forward strand.
TACCTGCGAGTCCTCGACGCCATGGAGGCCGACGGCCTCGACCTCGTGCTGAGCGGCCACACGCATGGCGGTCAGTTGTGCCTACCTGGTGTGGGCGCATTGGTGACGAATTGCGACCTGGATCGTCGACGGGCCAAGGGCCTGCACCGCCACAAGCGGGCCTGGCTGCACGTGAGCGCAGGTGTCGGCACCAATCCCTTCACGCCGGTGCGCTTCGCCTGCAAGCCCGAGGTCACCCTGCTCACGCTGCTGCCCCGCGCCTGACCGGCGATTTCTGGGCCTCTCGCCCATCGCATAGGATGCGCTGGCTGATGGTGACATCGGCGGGGTGTGGCGCAGCTTGGTAGCGCGCTTCGTTCGGGACGAAGAGGTCGCAAGTTCAAATCTTGTCACCCCGACCAAAGAAGTGCGGTTCCCCTCTGGGGGACCGCACTTCTTTACTTGGTAAGGCGTCAAGATTTGGGAGGCGGCGGCGCGGGGCTGATCCCCCGCGACGCCAACGGCTCTTGTCACCCCGACCAAAGAAGTGCGGTTCCCCTCTGGGGGACCGCACTTCTTTACTTGGTAAGGCGTCAAGATTTGGGAGGCGGGTCAGCCGGCGAGGGCCTGACGCATGCCCGCTTCGGCCTCGTCGCCCAGGCGCCTGAAGGCGCGTCCCAGGAAGGGCTGGGCCAGCATCGCCAGACCTTTGAAACGGAAGTGGGCGTCGTAGGTGACGCGCGTGCCGTGCTCGAGCGCCTTGAAGCTGATGGTGTCGGTGGCATGCACGGTCTTGTTCTGGCCCTGCAACTGCACCCGCTCGTTGGGCTCGAAGATGGTGACGGTGTAGACGAGTTCGGTCTGGCGACCGTTGAAGGACGAGGTGTTCGCGTAGACCGTGCCCAGACCGCCGTCGCCGCTCAGGCGGGTCGTGAGCACCGTGCCCGGATCCCACTCCGTGGTCGTGGTGAAGTCGCTGAGGTAGGCGAAGACATCGCCGATGGCTCGGGGACTGTCAACGCTTCGTGTGATGCGCATGGTGATTGCTCGCCTTCGTGCGGAGGAACTCGGAAATGCGGAGTGCTGATTCGGGAATGGTGCCTTCGAGCAGCAGCGTGGGGTGGGGGACGTGCGGTGCCTGGCTGCCACCGACTGCGATGCAGAGCTCCGGGCGCACTGCCCTCAGTGCCGACATGGCATCGATGGCACCGGGGATGTCGGACTGGACGGTGATGGACATGACCACGGCCTCCGCCAGGGGCTGGGCCGTCGCCGCCTTGACCCAGGACGACGCGGGGAGGTTGCTGCCCAGGTAGAGGGCGTTGAGCCCCAGCCGACGCAGGCAGGTGGCGGAGGCGAGGGAGGGGATCTCGTGCTGGGCGCCCGCAGGGAGCCCCACGAGTACCCGCGGTCCGGCGGCGGAAACGCCCGCGGCCTCGTAGGCGACGGAAAGTCGGCGCATGATGGCAGCGCTGGCGAAGTGCTCGGCCGCAATGTCCAGATCGCCGGTCAACCAGGCAGCCCCCAGTTGATGCAGTGCCGGCGTCAGCCAGCCGTCGATGACGTATTCGAAGGAGCCCGAGGTAAAGGCCTCGTCCAACACGCCGGCCATGGCCCGTTCGTCGAGACTGCGGGCGGCGGCCAGCAGGCCGTTGTCACTCGGCAGGCTGCCAGTGCTTGCCTTGCGCGGCAGTTCGCGTTGACGGACGACTTGCTCCGCAGCCTGCTTGGCCGCCCAGCCACGCTCGAGCAGATCCTGCATGACGCGGATCTCCTCGATGGCGTCCTGGTCGTACAGCCGGTAGCCCGACTCCGTGCGCTGGGCCCTGGCAATGCCGTAGCGCCGCTCCCAGGCCCGCAGGGTGGCGGGGGGAACGGCCGTGAGTTCGGCGGCAGCCTTGATCGTGAACACGTGAGTACTCTAGCGCAAAGATTAGACAAAGGCTAGACAAGGCCTGTACATTGAGTTGCAACGAAGGAGCAGCCATGGAGTCGGTCGCCGTCATCGGGTCCGGAGTGTCGGGCCTGACCGCCGCCTTTGCCCTGCGCAGGAATCACCAGGTCACGCTCTTCGAACGTGACGATCGCTTCGGTGGTCACGCGCACACCCACCAGCTCCACGACAGCGCGGGTCGGGCCCTCGACATCGACTCCGGCTTTATCGTCCACAACGAACGCACCTATCCGACGCTGCTGCGCCTCTTCGGCGAACTGGGGATCGCCACTCGGGCCACCGAGATGAGCATGAGCGTCGAGTGCCGCCACTGCGGCTTGACCTACGCCGGCGGTCGCGGTGCTCCGGGCATCTTCAGCCAGCGCCGTCGTGTTGCCGATCCCCGTTTCCTGCGCATGCTCGTCGACGTACCGCGCTTCCATCGTGAAGCACGTGCCGTACTGGCGCAGGGTTCGGGCTCCGAACTCACCTGGGGTGAGTTCCTCGTAGGGGGCGGCTACAGCGATTACTTCGTCCGCCATTTCGCCGTGCCGCTGGTGTCCTGTGTCTGGTCGTCGGGTGACACCGATTCCCGCGCCTACCCGGCACGTCACCTCTTCGCCTTCCTCGACAACCACGGCATGCTTTCGGTGGGTGGCTCCCCGACCTGGCGCACGGTGGTCGGCGGTTCGGCCACCTACGTGCAGGCGGTCGTCGAGCAATTACCGGCCGCGCACACGCAGCGTCCGGTGCGGGCTATCCGTCGCCATGCCGACGGCGTCGACATCACCACTGCCGACGGCCTCACATCCAGCTTCGACAAGGTCGTGCTGGCCACGCATGCCGACACCGCTGCGCAACTGCTCACGGACGCCAGCGATCAGGAGCGCACTGATCTGCAGGCCTTCCGCTACTCGCGCAATCCCACCTGGCTGCACCGCGATTCATCGGTGCTGCCCACACCACGGCGTGCACGCTCGAGCTGGAACTACCGAATCCAGGACTGCCGCACTGACTCCTCGGCAGTTCTGGTGAGTTACTGGATGAATCGCCTGCATGGTGTGGATTCGCAGGATGATTTCGTTGTGACACTTAACCCCGAGGGGCAGGTGGACGAGACGCGTGTCATCGCGCGCATGGAGTACGAGCACCCCGTCTTCACCACCGAAGCCGTGACAGCCGCACCGCGCATCGCTGCCGCCGGCGGGCCACGGCTGGCCTTCGCCGGTGCCCATCTGGGCTGGGGCTTCCATGAGGATGGCGCTCGCTCCGGCCTGCAGGCCGCAGAACGGTTGGGTGGCCGATGGTGACCTTGCCGCCGCTACCTGCACTGGTCCGGGGCACGGTGCGTCATCAGCGCCGTCATCCCTTCCCGCACGGCTTGCGTTTCAAGACCTACCAGTGGTTGTTCGATCTCGACGCAGTTCCTTCACGTGGCCTCATCGCCAGTTTCCCCAGCCGTGATCACTTCGGTGGCCGAGCCGGCTCGTTGCGGGAAGCTGTCACCGCATTCGCCGCCAGCCGCGACGGGCAAGTGCTCGAAGGTGACCGACTGCTCATGCTCTCTGCGGGCCGCGCCTTCGGACAGACCTTTGATCCGCTCACCGTCTTCTGGTGCATTGATGCTCAAGGACAGGTGCGTTGGGCGGTGCTGGAGATCCACAACACCTATGGCGATCGACACGCACACCTGCTGCATCCGGATGACCGCGGTCAGGCGCGCGTGCGCAAGGAGTTCTATGTCTCGCCCTTTTTCGAGGTCGCCGGCGAGTACGCCGTCACCTTGAAGCTGGGCCCTGAGCGAGTTGCCGTCTCCATCCGATTGGAGCAGGACGGCGCCGATGTCTTCAGCGCCACCTTTGCAGGAAGCGCGGTTCCCGCCACCACCCTGAATCTCGCACGGGCGGTGGCGCGTACGCCGCTCATGGCCCTGCAGACCATGGCCCGGATCAGGATTCACGGCATTTGGTTGTGGTTGCGTCGCCTGCCGGTGGTGCAACGTCCGATTCACGACGAACAAGTGGGTTTCCTATGAACGAAGGTGCAATGCAGGGCACGCGCGAGCGGAGCACCTGGCAGGAACTCGTGACGCCACCGAGCAGCCCTTTGCGCGCTGCCGTGGCCCGACGGCTGTTGCGTCGAATCGCGCCATCGGTGCCGGTCGCAGTTCGGATGCCCGACGGATCGATCCTCAACCAGGGCGGAAACGCCTTGCCGCTGTTCGACATTCGCAGCGAGGCCCTCTTCCACCGGCTGGGGGCTGAGCTCAAGATCGGGCTGGGCGAGGCCTACATGGCGGAGGAATGGCGGGCCGGAGAGGGCAGTGATTTGGCCGACGTGCTCACGCCCTTCGCCGAGCGCCTGCTCGACATCGTGCCCGCCTGGATGCGCCGCTTCCGCACGTGGCTGGAACCGCGTCATCCCGCCCATGAGAAGAACCACCGTGAGGGTGCACGCTCCAACATCTCGCGCCACTACGACCTCTCCAACGAACTCTTCGCACTGTTCCTGGACGAGACCATGACCTACTCCTCCGCGCTCTTCGAGGGTGACCGCCAAGCGGCCGGCTTCGGCGATTTGGCGGCGGCGCAACGACACAAGGTGGAGCGTGTGCTCGACCTCGCCCGGGTGGGCGAGGGCACACGCGTACTGGAGATCGGCACGGGCTGGGGACAGCTCGCCCTGCAGGCAGCACAGCGGGGTGCGATCGTGCACTCGGTGACGCTCTCGCAGGAGCAACTGGAGTTCGCCAGGGCGCGTATCCGCGAGGCCGGGTTCAGTGATCGCGTCACCATCGAACTTCGCGACTACCGCGATGTCGTCGGTGAGTACGACGCCGTCGTCAGTGTGGAGATGATCGAGGCGGTAGGCGAGGAGTACTGGCCCGTGTACTTCGAATCGGTCGGACGCCTGCTGGTGCCCGGAGGTCGTTTCGGTTTGCAGGCCATCACCATGCCGCACGATCGCATGCTCGCCTCACGCCACGCATACACCTGGATCCATAAGTACATCTTCCCGGGCGGGCTCATTCCGTCTGCGGAATCCATAGAGCGCTGTGCCCGGCATGACGGTCGCATGCAGGTGGTGGAGCAGTACGGCTTCGGTCTCGACTACGCCCGC
>JAJXSV010000162.1 GCA_021784375.1 Actinomycetes bacterium
CGGATGTCGTCCGGGCGGATCGACAACTCCGTCATGATGTCCTGCTCTCTGTGCTAGCCGACGAGTGATCGGCGGGCTTGGGTGATGCGGGTAAGCATGGTGCCGTCGATCACGTCTTCACCGAGGCGCACGGAAGCGCCCCCGATGACCGTGGGGTCGACGACGATGTTGAGGTGCACCTCGCGGTCCGAGAACCGGGCGAGGGCGCGGGCGAGGCGCTCGGTCTGCGCCTCGTCGAGGGCGATGGCCACCCGCACCTGCGCCACCACTCGCTCGCGTTGGGCGGCGGCGAGGTTGGTGAGTGCGGTCACGGCGGCATCCACGCGACGACCGCGCAGGTTCGCGGCCAGGTGGGCCAGGAGGGTGATCGTGGTCGGCGTGCCGGACGCGACCAGGTCGCGAACCAGTGAGGCCTTGCCCGCGGTGGCCAGGGCGGGGTCGGTGAGTCGCATCTGGAGGTCCGGGTTGGCCTCGACGGCGCGCCCGAAGCGGAAGAGCTCCTCCTCCACGCTGCTGAGCGAGCCGTCAGCCTCGGCGGCCGTGAAGGCCACCGCTGCCCCGAGCTCGTCAAGCGCTTCGACCAGGTCCTCGCCGCTGTGCCAACGGATGCTGACGGCAGCAGCGATCAGCTCAGCGGACGTGTGGTCGACCTTGCCCGCGAGGATGTCGGCCGCCAGCGCGGCCCGGGATTCCGCGGACTGCCCAGCGTCGGAGAGTGCGGTGCGCAGCGACTTGTCGTCCGCGAGCAGCGTGGACACGGCAAGCAGTTGCTCGGCAACCGCCAGCGTGCACGCACCGATGCGGGCGTCGACCTCCCGGCGGAGGGCGGCGCGACCGGCAAGACTCGATGACGACATCAGCGACCGGCCTCCGAAGCGGCCCGTTCCAGATCGTCGATGAACCGATCCACGGCCGCACGAGCACGCGCATCGTCCGTGAGGACCTCACCGACGATCTTGCCGGCGAGCTCCACGGCCAATTGGCCGACCTCGCGCTGCAGGCCAGCGACGACCTGGGCCTGCTCGTCTGCGATCTGCGCGTGCGCGCGTTGCGCGATCTCAGTGGCCGCGGAAACCGCTTCATCGCGTGCCTCGGCCACGATCTGCGCCCGCTCGGACTGCGCGGCGTTGCGGATGTTGGCCGCCTCGGTGCGCGCCTCGGCGAGTGCCAACTGGTACTGGTGCAGCAACTCCCTGGCCTCAGCCTGCGAGGCCTCGGCCCGCTTGAACCCGCCCTCGATCTTCTCTGCGCGCTCCGCTGCCAGCTTCCTGGCTTGCGGCAGCACGAACTTCGAGAAGAAGAACAGGAGGATCAGGAAGGACAGCGTGCCCCAGATCAGATCAGCGACGGCGGGCAGCAGGATGCTCGGCTGCTCTTCGGCCGCAACGACCAGCGTGGAGAGAACCATCGGAATGACCGTCCGCGTCGACTAGACGAAGAGGAAGCCGGCGACAAGGCCGATGAGGGCGAGCGCTTCGGTGAAGGCGATGCCGAGGAACATGTTGACGCGGATGACACCCGTGGCCTCGGGCTGACGCGCGATGCCTTCGAGCGCCTTGCCGACGAGCACGCCGATGCCGATGCCGGGGCCGATGGCAGCGAGGCCGTAACCGATGGCATTCAGGTTGCCGGAGATCGCGGCGAGAACTGACATTGCTGTTCCTTTCGTTGTACCCGGCGCCCAACTGCCCGGGTGGTCTGTGGTTAGTGCGCTGAGGTCGCGCCGTCGATGTACACGGCGGTGAGCAACGCGAAGATGTAGGCCTGCAGGAACGCCACCAACACCTCGAAGAGGGTGAAGGCGAAGCCCATGGCGTACGACGCCAGACCGAACACCTTGAGGAAGCCGGCGGCGTCGAACAGCAGGTAGGACGTGGCCGAGAAGAAGAGCACGAGCAGCAGGTGGCCGCTCATCATGTTCGCCAGCAGACGCACGGTGAGCGTGACCGGCCGCAGCAGGAAGGTGGAGATGAACTCGATCGGCGTCACCAGCAGGTAGATCGGCTTCGGCACGCCCGCGGGGAACAGGTTCTCCTTGAGGTAGTGCCCGATGCCGTGGTGCCGGACACCGGAGACGTTGAACACGATCCAGGAGACCACCGCCAGCAGCATGGGGATGGCGATGACGCTGGTGCCCGCGATCTGCAGGCCAGGCACGAATCCGGTGATGTTGAACGCGAGCACCATGAAGAAGAGCGTCGTGAGGTAGGCCGTGTACGGTTCACCCTTCTCGCCCAGCACCTCGGTGACGACGTTGTTCTTCACGAAGTTGAGCGCCACCTCGCCGGCGTTCTGGACGCCGCGCGGCACGAACTGCGGCCGCCGGAACGCGAGGGTGAAGAACACGACGATGACGATCGTCATCAGCACGCCGATGAGGTTGATGCGGGTCATCCGGAAGGCGGTGCCTGCGAACAGGGCGGCTGGTGGGAAGAATTCGTGAACGGTCGGCGGGCTGAAACCCTGTCCAGAGGCGATCATCCAGGCGCGAATCATGCTCGCGTCGCTCCCCTTCGGTCCGCGGGCCTCGCCTTGTGGCGCTTACTGCCCGTATTTCTTGTAGACGACGTACACACTGGTGATGAAGCCGACGATGACTCCCGACGCCGTGAACACACGCCCCGTACTGAGCCATCGATCGACGAGCCACCCCACAGCGCCCCAGGTCGCGGGCCCGGCCACCAGGGTGGAGATCGCCGCCCATGCCATTGACTCGGCGTGATCACCATCGGAGTTGCCGGAACGACCATCTGGTGTGTGTTCGTCCATCGGGCGGAACACTAGCAACGTTTTGCACAAGCCTTACGGCGGCGGCGGGATTTCACCGTGGCTGGTCCCCCGCTTGCGCACCGCTGCGGCGAGCGGCCCGCGGATCAGGCCCCGTCGGGGCGGCGGTCGACGTAGTACTGCGGGCTGCGGGTGACCAGCCAACCCTCCAGGAGCAGGAGGCCGAAGGTGCCGAGGACGAGCGTGATGAGGAAGGCGGGCTTGTCGTAGAACGTCTGGTGCTTGAGCCAGTGGAGGAAGACCATGAGGGCGAGCACCTTGGGCAGCCAGGAGCCGAGGACGGCGAAGCCCAGGAGGTCCGGCCGGATGCGTCGGGCCCACACCCCTGAGCAGGCGGTGATGCCGAGGAAGACCGCCGGCAGCAGTGCGCCCAGGAGCGCCCCCGCGGCGCCCGCACCCGACCGCGCGACGTAGCCGATGAGGGCGGCGGCGGCGGCCAGGCCGGCGGCAGCGGGCCCACCCACCGTGAGCACGCGGACGAGGGGATCGGTCGGTTCAGACGACATCTGCGGCCTCCGGCCTGTGGAACACGGCAGCCCCCAGCAGGCCGGCCGCCACGACGAACACCACGGCCACGAGCGTCCAGGGGACGAAGGCCAGGGCGACGGTGGAGAAGGCGAGCAGGGCAGCCCCCGCGTGCATCAGGGAGGCGGCCATGCGCGGGCTGTGGCCGAGCGCCAGCAGGCGGTGATGCAGGTGTTCCTTGTCCGGTGCCATGGGACTGCGGCCGCGCGCGGTGCGCCGCACGATGGCGAGCGTGAGGTCGAGCAGCGGGATGGCGAGGGCCGCCATCGGCAGCAGCAGCGGCAGCACCGTCGAGGCCCGGCTGGTCCCCTCGAGCGCATTGGGGTCGACCTGCCCGGTGAGGGTGACCGTGCTGCTCGCGAGCAGCAGACCCAACATCATGGCGCCGGTGTCCCCCATGAAGATGCGGGCGGGGTTCACGTTGTGGGGCAGGAAGCCCAGGCACATCCCGGTCAGGACCGCGGAGATGAGCGTGGAGAGGGTGGCCCGCTCGAAGCCGTAGTTGACGCTGAGCAGGTAGGAGTAGATGAAGCTGGCCGCGGCACCCACCAGCACGATGCCTGATGCCAGCCCGTCGAGGCCGTCCACGAAGTTCACGGCGTTGATGCAGATGAGCACGACGAGCAGCGTGAGCAGCGTGGAGGTGAGGGGATCGAGCACGGTGGCGTTGCCCAATGGCAACCAGATGAAGCCGATTCCCCGCCAAGCCAGGATGCCGGCGGCCATGGCCTGTCCCGCGAACTTGGTGGGCGCGTCCAGGCCGATCCGATCGTCGACGAGGCCGATGACCACGAGCAGGGTGGTGGCGCCGAGCAGCCCGTACACGGTGCCCATGTCGTCGAAGACCGACTTCATCATCGGCAGCTTCCAGGCCAGGGCGAATCCCGCGAGCAGGCCCCCGTACATGCCCAGGCCGCCCCACCGCGGGGTGATGGTGGTGTGGACGTCCCGCTTGCGGATGTGCGTGTAGGCCCCGGCACGCAGGGCCAGCGCGCGGGCTCCGGGCGTGGCGAGGTAGGTGACGGCAGCGGCCACCATCAGGCACAACAGGTACTCACGCACGGGCTAAGTATCGCCGGTGCACGCCGTGCCCCCGACGCTGCGGACGCACATCTGCCCCGAGGTTCGGGCCACCGACAGCCCCGACTCCCCCGGCAGGGAGCCGTGCGGAAGTCGGCTCCGCTCAGCCGCGCGGGTAGGCCGGGTACTTGGCGGTGAGGGCGTCGACCTCGGCGGCGATGGCACGGTGGTCGTCCGCCTTGTCCGTGCGGACGGCCCGGGCGATGAGGGCGCCGATGATCTCCATCTCCGCCGTTCCCATCCCCTGTGTCGTCACCGAGGGCGTACCCACGCGAATACCCGAGGCGACCGACGGCGGCGCGGGATCGAAGGGGATGGCGTTCTTGTTCACGATGATCGACGAGGCTCCACAGCGGGCCTCGGCATCGGCACCGCTCACGCCCACGGGCTGCAGGTCGAGCAGCGCCAGGTGGGTGTCGGTGCCGCCGGTGGTGGGGCGCAGTCCGTGTTCCGCCAGCGATGAGGTGAGCGCCTTCGAGTTCTCGATCACCTTGCGTGCGTACTGCTGGTACGCGGGTGTCGCCGCTTCTGCGAGGGCCACCGCCTTGGCCGCCACGCCATGCATGAGCGGGCCACCCTGCATCATCGGGAACACGGCCTTGTCGATGGCCTGGGCGTGCTCCTGCTTGCACACGATCATGCCGCCTCGAGGACCGCGCAGGACCTTGTGCGTGGTGAAGGTGACGACGTCCGCGTAGGGCACCGGCGAGGGGATCGCCTTGCCCGCCACCAGACCGATGAAGTGCGCGGCGTCGACGACGAACTTCGCACCCACCTCATCGGCCACTGCACGGAAGGCCGCGAAGTCGATGAGCCGGGGGATGGCCGATCCGCCGGCGATGATCATCTTCGGCTTGTGCTCACGGGCCAGGTCGCGCATCTGGTCGTAGTCGATGTCCTCCGTGTCGCGGTTGACGCCGTAGTGCACGGCGTTGAACCACTTGCCGGAGAAGGACACCTTGGCACCATGCGTGAGATGGCCGCCCATGGGCAGGGCCATGGCGAGCACGGTGTCACCGGGCTGGAGGAAGGCGCCGTAGACCGCGATGTTCGCGGAGGCGCCTGAGTGCGGCTGCAGGTTGGCGTGGTCTGCGCCGAAGAGCGCCTTGGCGCGCTCGATTCCCAGGGTCTCCGCCTCGTCGACCACCTCGCAGCCACCGTAGTAGCGCTTGCCCGGATAGCCCTCGGCGTACTTGTTGCTCAGCGTCGAGCCCAGCGCCGCCAGCACTGCCGGCGAGGTCAGGTTCTCCGAGGCGATGAGCTGCAACCCGGTGCCGCGGAACATGGTC
>JAJXSV010000163.1 GCA_021784375.1 Actinomycetes bacterium
GGAGAATGTCCCCTTACCGAGGAGGTCACATGACCGATTTCGTACCCGGCCTCGAGGGCGTCATCGCGTTCGAGAGCGAGATCGCCGAACCCGACCGCGAAGGTGGCGCCCTGCGCTATCGCGGTGTCGACATCGAGGACCTCGTCGGGCACGTCTCCTACGGCAACGTTTGGGGCCTGCTCGTCGACAACGAGTTCGGCCCCGGCCTGCCGAACATGGAGCCCTTCCCCATCCCCGTGAACTCCGGCGACGTGCGCGTCGACGTGCAATCCGCCATCGCCACCATGGCCCCGGTGTGGGGGCTGCAGCCCACGCTCGACATCAGCCCCGACCAGGTGCGCGACCAGCTCGCCCGCGTCTCCGTCATGGCCATGTCCTTCGTCGCCCAGTCCGCACGCGGCAACCGCATCCCCATGGTGCCGCAGGCCCACGTGGAGGCGGCGCCCACCGTCGTCGAGCAGATGATGCGACGCTGGCGGGGTGAGCCTGACCCCCGGCACGTCGAGGCCATCGACGCCTACTTCGTCTCCGCGGCGGAGCACGGCATGAACGCCTCGACGTTCACCGCTCGCATCATCGCCTCCACCGGTGCCGACGTCGCCGCCGCCATCTCCGGGGCCATCGGCGCCATGTCGGGACCGCTGCACGGCGGCGCGCCCAGCCGCGTCCTCCACATGATCGAGGACATCGAGCGCGGCGCCGACCCGCGGGCCTACGTCAAGGGCATCCTCGACCGCCGGGAACGGCTGATGGGCTTCGGCCACCGCGTGTACCGCGCCGAGGACCCGCGGGCCCGGGTGCTGCGCCGCACCGCCAAGGCGCTGGGAGCGCCCCGCTATGAGATCGCGGCCGCCCTCGAGAAGGCAGCCCTGGCGGAGCTGCGCGAACGCCATCCGGAGCGCGTGCTCGAGACCAACGTCGAGTTCTGGGCCGCCATCGTGCTCGACTTCGCCGAGGTCCCAGCACCCATGTTCACGTCGATGTTCACCTGCGCCCGCCTCGCCGGCTGGAGCGCGCACATCCTGGAGCAGAAGCACACCGCACGCCTGGTCCGCCCGTCCGCGCGCTACATCGGCCCCGCGCCGCGCCAGCCGCAGGACGTGCCGGGCTGGGATCCCGTCATCGTCGCACCAACCGGGTACGTACACACGGAGGAGAAGTAATGGCCATCGATCCGACCAGCATCGTCATCCCTGCCGAGCTCAAGCCTGCGGACGGTCGCTTCGGCGCCGGCCCGTCGAAGGTCCGCCCCGAGCAGCTCGCCGCGCTGTCCTCCCTCCAGGGTGTCATCGGCACCTCCCACCGCCAGAAGCCGGTGAAGGCACAGGTCGGTCGCGTGCGCGCCGGCATCGCCCAACTGTTCAACCTGCCCGAGGGCTACGAGGTGGTGCTCGGCAACGGTGGCGCCACCGCCTTCTGGGAGATCGCCACCTTCGGCCTCATCCGCGACCGCGCCCAGTTCCTCTCCTTCGGCGAGTTCGGCTCGAAGTTCGCCTCCTCGGCCAAGGCCGCGCCCTTCCTGGGCGAGATGTCCGTCATCAAGAGCGAGCCGGGCGACGCGCCCGTGTTCGCGCCGGAGCCTGGCATCGACGTCTATGCGACGCCGCACAACGAGACCTCGACCGGCGTGGCCGTCACGCCCAAGCGCCCCGCGGGTGCCGACGAGGACGCGCTGCTCGTCATCGATGCCACCTCAGGCGCCGGCGGCCTGGCCGTCGACATCCGCGAGGTCGACGTCTACTACTTCTCGCCCCAGAAGTGCTTCGCCTCCGATGGCGGACTGTGGATCGCCGTCATGTCGCCCAAGGCGCTCGCCCGGGCCCGGGAGATCAAGCAGTCGGGTCGCTACATCCCGGCCTTCCTCGACCTCGTCACCGCCATCGACAACTCGGTGCTCGACCAGACGTACAACACGCCGGCCCTGGCGACCATCGTCATGATGGCCGAGCAGATCGCCTGGTTCAACGCCAACGGCGGCCTGGCCTGGACGGCTGCGCGGACCGCGGAGTCGAGCGGCCACCTCTACGACTGGGCCGAGGCCACCGCGTACACGACGCCCTATGTCGTGGACCCGGCCAAGCGCTCCGGTGTCGTCGCCACCATCAACTTCGATGACGCCATCGACGCCACCCTCATCGCCAAGGCCCTGCGCGCCAACGGGATCGTCGACACCGAGCCCTACCGCAAGCTGGGCAAGAACCAGCTGCGCATCTCGGTGTTCCCCGCCGTCGACCCCGCCGACGTGCGCCAGCTCACCAGGTGCATCGACTACGTGGTGGCAGCACTGCAGCAGTAGTGCCGCGACCGGGAAGGGGCTGACGCCGGCGCGTCGGCCCCTTCTCCCTGCCGGGCCCCGTCCACATCGACCCCGATAGCGCCACCACCGGCGCGACCGCGTCGGACCGAGGGTGTGGGCGCAGGTTCGCCGGTGCGTCGGCGGCCCAACTCGGGCCCCGCGCGCTCCCCAGGCGCGACAATGTCCACACACTCGAGGCTGCGAGGCACCATGCGGACACTCTTCATCGGCGGCACCGGCACCATCAGCACGTCCTGCGTGGCGGAGGCCGTCCGTGTCGGCCACGAGGTGAGCGTGCTGAACCGCGGACGCAGCACCCGACGCGAGCTGCCCATGGGCGCCGACGCCATCACCGCCGACTACCACGACACCATCGACCTCGATTCCCTGATCAACTCCCATCCCTTCGACGTCGTCGTCAACTTCCTGAGCTTCGACGCGGCGGACGCGTCGCGGATGTCCCAACTGCTGCAGGGCCGCATCACGCAGTACATCCACATCAGCACGGCCTCCGCGTACCACAAGCCCCTCCCGCCGGGCCCCATCGTCGAATCGACGCCGCTCCACAACCCCCACCTCCTGTACTCGCGCAACAAGATCGCCGCCGAGCGGGTCCTTCAGGACGCCTACGAGCGCTCCGGATTTCCGACCACGATCGTCCGCCCCTCGCACACCTACGACGACGCCGAACCGCCGCTGACGGGCGCCTGGACGGCGTGGGACCGCATCGCGCGCGGCGACGAGATCGTCGTCTCCGGTGACGGCACCAGCCTGTGGACCATCACGCATGCGCAGGACCTGGCCGTCGGCCTGGTCGGGCTCATCGGCAACCCGCGGGCCATCGGCGAGGACTTCCACATCACATCCGACGATGTGCTCAGCTGGGACGAGATCTACCGGGTGGCGGCCCGCGCCGCGGGCGTCGCGCCACGCATCCGGCACCTCTCCGCGCAGCTCATCAAGGCGGCCGCGCCCGACTGGGGTTGGGCCGACCTCTACCTCGGTGACCTCTCGCACAGCGCGGTCTTCGACAACCGCAAGATCCGTGGCCTGGTGCCCGAGTACGCGCCCGCCATCAGCTGGGCGCAGGCCGCGCCGCGCCTGGCCGCCTTCCGGGCCGCACACCCCGACGAGACCCGTCCCGACCCCGAGCTGGATCGCATGCTGGGGCGCCTGGTGGACGCCTCGCATGCCGCGGAGCAGGCGGTGCGCGCCCTCCCCTGAAGCGGTGGGCGTCAGCGCAGGGCGTCAGCGCAGGAGCAGGTTGAGCCCGCCCGCGCCCGCCGAGAGCAGCATGATCAGCTGGAAGTGGTCCGGCGACACACGCGTGATGACGCGACGACCCAACCAGGCACCCAACGCCACCAAGGGCACATACCAGGCGAGCGACTCGACGCGCTGCAGGTGCAGGAGCCCGAGGTGGATGCTGAAGGGCAGCTTGGTGAGGTTGAGCACGAAGAAGAACCAGGCCGTGGTGCCGAGGTAGCGGCGGACGCTGATGTGCATGTTCAGCAGGTAGATGGCCATGGGCGCGCCGCCCGCGTTGGCGATCATGCTCGTGAAGCCCGCGGTGATGCCGGTGCCCCAGGTGGCGGAGAGCGGCAGGTGGTCGGGTTTGGGCCGGCCCCGCAGGGACCACTGGGCCACGCACATGACCACGATGACGGTGCCGATGACCTTGCGGATGACGCTGTCCGAGGTGACCGCGAGGAACCAGCTGCCGAGCACCACACCCGGGAGCACCGACGGCAGCAGGCGCAGGAGCACCTTCCAGTCCACGTCATGGCGGTAGGTGTAACTCGCCATGAGGTCGCCGACGATGAGCAGCAACAGCACCGCGGCCGTGGACTCGCGGGCCGGCATGACGTCGGCGAACAGTGCGGTCGCCACCATGCCCACGCCACCGATGGAGGTCTTGGAGACGCCGATGAGGAGGGCACCGAGGGCGATGACCAGGATCCCCGTCAACCCATCCCCCTTCGCAGTTCCGGCCCTCGGATCGTACGGGCAGCCGTCAGGATGCGTCGCATAGGCTCACGAGGTGCAGACCCATCGCATCACGCGTGACCGGCTCACGTACTTCGCCTACATCAGCACCGGCGGTTACGTGTGGGGCCTGTACGGGATGGGACCGGCGCTGCTGCTGCTGCGCAGCGAGACGGGCATGAGCCGCACTGTGAGCTCACTGCACAGTACGGCCACCGCCGTCGGCGTGTTCCTCGTCGGCCTGGTGGGGGCGAGCATCACCGAGCGCCTGGGGCGGCAGCGCACGATCGCCCTCGGCGCCTGGGGCTCGGCGTCGGGACTCCTGCTCATCGCCTTCGGAGGACGTCCCACCGTCTCCATCCCGGGCGCGCTCATCATGGGCTTCGGCGGCTCGTTGCTGCTCAACGCCGTGGCCTCCTTCCTCAACGAGCACCACGGCAGGGGTGCGGCCGTCGCATTGGGCGAGCAGAACGGCGTCGGCGTGACCGCCGGCCTGCTGTCGCCGCTCGCGCTCGGCGCGCTGGTGGGGGCCGGCTTCAACTGGCGCCTGGCCGTCATGGTGGGGCCGCTGCTGCTCGTCGTCGCACAACTCGTCCGCCGCGGCGCCGGGTCCTTCGAGGTCGGGCTGGCCCAGCATGACCGGGCGTCGGGCCGACTGCCCGCCACCTACTGGTGGGCCTGGGGCACGCTCACGCTGTGCATCGGCGTCGAGTTCTCGTTCGTCATGTGGGCCGGCGATGTGTTGCGCAACCAGTCCAACGCCACCGTCGCCCTCGCGGCCGGCTCGCTCACCGCGGTCGCCGGCGGCATGGCAGCGGGACGCTTCCTCATCGGCAGCCTGCTGCGGCGCATGGCCCTGTCGCGGCTGTTCCTGGCCTCGCTCGTGCTGCCGCTCGTCATGTGGCTGCCCATGTGGTTGAGCCACGACAGCACCGTCATCCTGCTCGCCATGGTGACCATCGGCTTCGGCCTGGGCTTCCACTACCCGCTGGGGTTCTCGCGCATGCTGGCGGCCGCGGCGGGACTCACCGATCGCGCGGCGGCGCGCTCGTCACTCGCCAGCGGCATCGCCATCGGCGTGGCCCCGCTCGGCCTCGGCGCGCTGGCCGACGGGGTGGGTCTGCACATTGCGTTCACGGCCGTCCCGACCATGCTCGCGCTGGCCATCGCGCTGACCCTGCTGCGCCCCATCCGCGTCCAGCCCTAAGCAGCAATCGGCGCCACTACTCCGACGGTTGTTCACGCATCGCCCGCATTCCGGTCCAAACGTGCACAACCCGCCAGACCCTTGCCCGATGTTCACGCATCGCCCGCATTCCGGTCCAAACGTGCACAACCAGCGGGGTAGGCGTCAAGAT
>JAJXSV010000164.1 GCA_021784375.1 Actinomycetes bacterium
AACAATCATTACGAAATGATTCCAAATCATTGCGGTCTGTTCCGTTTGCGTATACGTTCCCGCTCGTCGGGGCCCGCGGGTCTGGCCCCGGGACGAAGGTTGGGTATGCAGGTCCTTGATGTGGCACCGGGTCCGGAGGGTTTCGCCCTCGTGCTCCACGGCGGTGCCGGCGGACGCTCGAAGTACCTCACGCCGGACGAGCGCGCGGAGTTCGCGGCCGGCCTGGCGGACGCCTTCGCGGCCGGCCGCGCGGTCCTGAGCGCCGGCGGTGCTGCGCTCGATGCCGTCTGCGCGGCCGTGGGTGTCCTCGAGGACTGCCCGCTCTACAACGCCGGCCGCGGAGCCGCCCTGACGGCGCGCGGCGAGGCGGAGCTCGACGCCTCCGTCATGACGGGGGACGGGCGCGCTGGCGCGGTCGCGGTGCTCCGTCGCATCAAGCACCCGGTGCTTGCGGCGCGCAAGGTCATGGAGGAGACCCGGCACGTGCTGCTCGTGGGGCCCAGCGACCAGGTCGTCGAGGGTTGGGGCCTGGAGATCGTGGACCCGTCGTACTTCGTCACCGAGGCCCGCCTCGCCGAACTCGCCCGCGTGCGCGAAGGGCAGGCGCTCCCGTCGCGACACGGCACCGTGGGCGCCGTAGCGCTCGACGTGCACGGCCACCTCGCGGCCGCGACCTCCACCGGTGGCATGGTGAACCAGCACGAGGGTCGCATCGGGGACACACCGATCGTCGGCGCCGGCACCTACGCCCGCGACGGCGTGGTCGCCGTGTCCTGCACGGGCGAGGGGGAGGCCTTCATCAAGGGCGTCGTCGCCCATGAGATCTACGCTCGTATGCACTACAGCGGCATGCGCCTCCCCGACGCGCTGGCCGCAACCATCGAGGCCGAGTTGGAGACTCGCAACGCGGAGGGCGGCCTGATCGCCGTCGCGGCTAATGGCGAGGTGGCGATCGCGCACAACGCACTCGCCATGTTTGCGGCCTACGAGTTGAACGGCGTCCTCGTGACGCTCACCTGAGGGATCGGCGATGATGAGGATCAAGCAGGCCATCGCGCAGCACATGGACACCATGCCGCCGTCCGAGCGCAAGGTGGCGCGGGCGCTGCTCGCGAACTACCCCTCCGCCGGGCTCGAGAGCGCGAATGCCCTGGCCAAGGCGGCGGGAACGTCCGCGCCCACCGTGCTGCGCCTGGTGTCCCGACTGGGCCTGGCCAGCTACGCCGAATTCCAGACCACGCTGCGTGACGAGGTCATGCTGGAGATGAACTCCCCGCTCCATCGCGCCGAGCAACGGCGGCTGCACAGTGGCCCGGACGCCGATCTCGGCCAGTTCGTGGCGCGCCGCCGCGAGCTCGTGGAACGCACCGCCTCGACGGTGAGCTCGAGGGAATTCGAGCGGGCCGCCGAACTGCTGGCGGAGGAACCACGCTCCGTGCTCTTCGCCGGCGGCTACTACTCGCGCCTCATCGCCGAGATCATGGCCCGGCAACTCGACCAGATCATCCCCAACGTGGAGTTCCTCGCCGATCCGCTCGGCTACGACATCGGCAAGTTCTATGCGGCACGCAAGAACTCCGTGGTGGTGCTGTTCGACTTCCGCCGCTACCAGCTCGCGGGTCAGCAGATGGCGGACCTCGCACGCAACGCCCACGCCACGCTCATCGTCATCACCGACGAGGGGGTCTCGCCCAGCGCGGACCACGCCGACGTCGTGCTCACGGTGCCCGTCGACGGCAGTCCCTTCGATTCCTTCGCGGGTGTCCTGGTGCTCGTGGAATCCCTCGTCGAGGCCGTGTTCCAGCGCACCGGTGAGCGGGGCATCCGGCGGATGAAGATGTGGGAGGAGCGATCGCTCATGCAACGCGCCGACATCGCGCGACCCGACCAAGGAGGACGGTCATGACCGCGTCATGGCTGGAACCCGAGGGCGCAGGCTCACCCGGCGCGGCAGCCGCTGTTGGGGGTGGCACCCCGATGGTGAGCCTGCGCAGCGTCGACAAGCACTTCGGGCAACTGCACGTGCTCCGCGACATCGACCTCACGGTCATGCCGCGTGAGGTGGTCGTCATCGTGGGGCCCTCCGGCTCCGGCAAGTCCACGCTCTGCCGGACCATCAACCGGCTGGAGACCATCGACTCCGGTGAGATCCGCGTGAACGGCCAGCTGCTCCCGCAGGAGGGCGCGGACCTCGCGCAGCTGCGCGCCGACGTCGGCATGGTCTTCCAGTCCTTCAACCTGTTCCCGCACCTCAGCATCCTCGGCAACCTCACGCTGGCACCCATGAAGGTGCGGGGCGCGAGCCGCGAGGAGGCCGAGGCCGAGGCCCAGCGCCTGCTCGAGCGCGTGGGAATCGCCGAGAAGGCACACCAGTTTCCCGCGCAGCTGTCTGGCGGCCAGCAACAACGGGCCGCTATTGCGCGGGCGCTCGCGATGCATCCGAAGGTCATGCTGTTCGACGAACCCACGTCGGCACTTGACCCCGAGATGATCAATGAGGTCCTCAGCGTGATGTCGTCGCTAGCCAGCGAGGGCATGACGATGGTCGTGGTCACGCACGAGATGGGCTTCGCTCGCCGGGCAGCAGATCGGGTCGTGTTCATGGATCACGGCCGGATCGTGGAGCAGGACCAGCCCGCCTCGTTCTTCGACTCCCCGAAGACCGAACGCGCCCGCTCCTTCCTCGCATCGGTTCTGTCCCATTAGTCCGAGCGGGTCCGCAATGCCGCCAACATCGAACCTCCCCAGTCCATCAGAAAGGGTCCACATGTCCCACACCTCAGCAGTGCGCCGCCGTCGGCTCACTGCGATCGGCGCACTCGTCGCGTCGGTCTCCGTCGGCCTGAGCGCCTGCTCAAGCCAGTCATCGACGCTGTCCAGCGTCGCTGCGCCCAGCAGCTCCTCGGCGAGTGCCAGTGCGAGCGCCTCGGCCAGCGCCACGAGCGCGGACAACGCGAATGCCTCGTACTACACGAACGCCCCCATCGCGGACGCCAAGCTCATCCTGCCCGGCTCGACGATGGAGCGGATCCGGAAGCGCGGCAAGCTCATCGTCGCGACGGCCCTGGATGCACCGCTCGTGTCCCAGCAGGACATCTCGAACCCCAATGATGTCAACGGCTTCGACGCCGACCTCGCGAAGATGTTGGCGATCTACATCCTGGGCAAGCCGAATGTCGAGTGGGTCCCCTCGGCGTCCGAGTCCCGCGAGGCCCTGCTTTCCAACGGCACAGTCGACGTGGTGTTCTCCACGTACACCATCACCACGCAGCGCGCCACGCAGATCTCCTTCGCCGGCCCCTACTTCCTCTCCGGCCTGGCGGTCGCGGTGAAGGCCGACAACACCGCGATCAAGGGCGTCAAGGACCTGGCGGGCAAGACCGTCATCGTCCAGACCGGCACACCGAGCGTCGCGGAACTGCCGAAGCTGGTCCCCACGGCCAAGCTCACGCCGTTCGCAACCACGCCGGAGGGCATCCAGGCGCTGGAGCAGGGTCGCGGCGACGCCTACGTCCAGGACTACGTTCTGCTCGCGAGCATGTCGTCCAAGGACAAGAACTTCAAGGTCGTCGGCCTTCCCTTCACGCAGGAGCCCTACGGGATCGGCCTGAAGCATGCCGATCCGCAGATGAAGACCTTCGTGAACACCTGGCTGAAGTCGATCGAGGACAAGGGGCTGTGGGCTGCCGTCTGGAAGGCCACCCTCGGTTCCGTCAGCGACTCGGCCGCACCGGCGGCGCCGGCCATCGGATCCGTCCCCGGATCCTGACCGGCCCCAGCGAACGCGACGTCCCGGAAGGAGGATCCGATGCATCTCACAGTTGACGATGCCCATGCGCTCGTGAGCGGATTGAGCACCACGCTGACGATCTTCGTGGCCGCGGGTATCGGATCCATCGTGCTCGGCACGTTGGTCACCGTGGCCCGGGTAAGCCCCCTACCCGTCCTCCGGGGCGCCGCGTTCGCCTATGTCCAGTTCTTCATCAACGTGCCGCTCCTGGCCCTGCTCATCCTGGCGGTCTTCGCGCTCCCAGCAGCGGGGATCATGTTCCCGCTGCTGCCGACGGTCATCATCGTGCTCACCGTGTACGAGGCGGCATACGTTGCGGAGGCGGTGCGCAGTGGCGTGAACACAGTCGCCGTGGGGCAGGTGGAAGCGGCCCGGGCGCTGGGCCTCAGCCTCACCCAGTCGTTGCGTTGGATCATCGTGCCGCAGGCGCTTCGCGCGGTGGTCCAACCCATCGGCAACGTCATGATCGGGCTGGCCATGAACACCTCCTTCGCTGCCGTCGTCGGGGTCCTCGACTTCACCGCGCGCGTCAATGCCGTGAATCTCGTGTACGCGCAACCGATCCTCTTCTACACATCGGCCGGCTTCGTGTACATGCTGCTCGCGCTGTCGGTCGGGCTGGCAGCCGGCTGGGTCGAGCGGAGGGTGGCGATCGTCCGATGAGCTTCATCTATGACGAACCGGGTCCACGCGCCCGGCGCCGGATCCGCATGGCGTCGGGTGTGGTGGTCGTGCTGCTCGCGATCCTCGTGGCACTGGGCCTGCACCAGTTCGCCGCGACCGGTCAGTTCGATCCAAGCCACTGGACGCCCTTCGGCCAGCTCGTGGTGTGGCGCTACCTCGGTGTGGGCCTGCTCGGCACGCTGCAATCCGCAGGCGTGGTGGCCGTGCTCGGCGCGCCCCTCGGCGCGCTGCTCGCCTTCGGTCGACTGAGCACGATCCGGCCGGTGCGATGGTTGTGCACGACCTACATCGAGGTCGCACGCACCGTCCCCGTGCTGCTCCTCATCTACCTCATGCTCTTCGGCCTGCCCCAGCTCGGCATCAATGCCCCGGTGCTCTGGAAGATGGCCATCCCGCTGACCTTCGTGAGCTCCGCCGTGTTCGCGGAGATCGTCCGGGCCGGCGTCATCAGCCTCCCCAAGGGCCAGAGCGAGGCCGCCCTCAGCCTGGGCCTGCGCAAGCGCCAGGCCACGCGCCACGTCATCCTGCCCCAGGCGCTGCGGAACGTCTCACCGTCCCTGCTCACACAGCTCGTGAGCCTGCTCAAGGACACGACGCTGGGCTACATCGTCGCCTACACCGACCTGCTGTACCGCGGCCAGTTGCTCACGTCGTTCCTGAACCAGCTGATCCCGACCTACCTCGTGGTGGCCGGCATCTACCTCACCGTGAGCGGCAGCCTCACCGCCCTCGCCTGGCACCTGCAGAAGCGCATCGGGCGTTCGCCCGCCAGCCTCACCGTGCTGCCGTCCATCCCCGTGCAGGAACTGCTCGAGCACTGACGTCCGCGCTTCACACCTGATTGCGCCAGGAGAACTGCGGCTCGTAGCCGAGGAGACGCCTGGCCTTGGCGGTGCTCATGAGCGAGTCATGCCTGCCCAGCGGGCTGCGGAATTCCACGTCCGGCCAGAACTGCCGGGCCAGGGTCGAACTGTCCTGCTGCATGACGGTGTCGGTGTTCGCGATGATGAACACCTCGAATCCGACGGCGTCGATCTCGAGGGCCCTGCGGCAGGCCTGGGCGCCGTCCCGTGCGTCGATGTACGACCACAGGTTCCACTTGCGCAGCAGCGGATCGGCATCGAAGGACGGGAAGCGCGCGTAGTCGTCGGGGAGCATGA